>JAZBOS010000051.1 GCA_036351255.1 Bacteroides sp. | reverse complement strand
TTACTTACTTCACAAATACCCTCTGCGTGCTCACCCCTTTTGGGCTGCTGACCCTGACCAGGTAAACCCCGGCTTCGAGGCTCAGTGCGCGGGTGTGGTTCAGCCCGTGGTCGAGGCGGTCGCTCATCACCAGGCGTCCGCCCAGATCGAATACCTGCAGCAGGCGTCCGTCGGCTTCTTTGGTGAAGTTCAGGTGCAGGGTGTTGTTCCAAATGTAGATGCCCAAGGCGTCAGCCAGGCTTTCCTCAAGGCCTGCAGTGTTGGCCGGACTAAACCTCAGTTCGAAGCGCTGGGAGTCATCGCCTGCCTGGGCAGTGAATGCATAGGGCGAATTAAAAGTCAGGGGGTGCTCCACCTCCAGTTTTTTGTCGAACAGGTATAGAGAGGTGCCTTCAATGCTTTCTTCCAGGGTGATGGTAAACTGGCTGGCATCGTTTTTGTCAAAGCCCAGGGGGATCACCAGGTCTTCATTCAGTTCGGGAAGGGTATAGGTAGAAAGCGCTTCTCCGTCCTTGAGGCTGTAAAAACCCGGGGCATATCCCCACAGAAAGCGTGAGTCATAATAGGGGTGGAAGGCCTCGCTGGTTTCAGGGATGACGACGATATTGCTTTCCTGGGCTGAGCGGTTGTTGTGCTCGCGGGCCATCAGTTGAATCTTCTGGGCCCCGCCGTCCTTGTACCAGCCCTGGCTGCTGTGGATACGCGAGGCGGCTGGGATGGTCAGGTTCCCTCCAGTAGCCTCAATTACCTGAACCATAAAGCCCTGGGCAGAGGGGATGTTACCCCCAATACCAATGTCCGAATAGCTCATATTGACTTCGTGCCAGATCTTGGCCACCCCGGCAATGTTGTTTAATGCCCAGTTGCCATCATTCCATTGCAGGGCACTGGCAAAGGGATTGCCCAACAGGTGCCAGCCGGAGTAAGTTCCTGCAGATTGAACAAGATTGTTTTTAATAATATCAGAAACATTGATTGCCCCTGAGAAGGCTTGGGTTTGGGTGGTTTGATACGAGATCAGGTATCCCTGCCCGGTATTAAAATTGGTTCCCCCGTTCCAGGTGCTAAAACTCCCATCTTTGTAGTTGATCCAGTAATTTGTAGCTTCATCCCAGCCATAGAAGTCATAGTCGTTTCCTGTACCCGCGGTAGCGAAATCAGCGATGGGCTGGTTGAGCACCGGTGAGCTGATGAGATGCCAACCGGCATCCCACGACTCCCAGCCACCCGTAGCATAGCGCTGAACAGTGACATTCACACCTGCAGTGCTGTGAATCAGTGAGCCCGTTCCATTAACATCCGAGGCGATCTGCAGGCCACTAACCCCAGCCAGGTTGGTAAGGGTTCCGTTGACAGTCAGCTGGCCGGTGGGGGCAATGGTCACAGAAGCACTTTCGTAAACCTCCAGGCCCAGGACTTCAGCCGGATCGCCTGAAATTACAGGGAACTGGGTGATGCCATCCGAAGGGATCAAGGCAACATTTGCTGCCTGGGGAACCTGGTTGCCTGACCAGTTTTCCGGCTCATTCCATGAGGTGTTTATGGCTCCTGTCCAGGAAACATGCTGAGAGGTCCCGCTGATCACCAGGTTGTCAAAACTATAAGTGATGGTCCGGTTGTTGAGTTGCTTGGTCATTACCCACCTGAACCTCACGTTTTCCTGGTTGTCCAGTGCGGCAAGGGTGGTTGAATAGTTTTCTTCAAAGGATGCCTGGCTGGCTGGGTATTGAACAATAGTATTCCAGGTTACCCCGTCATCGAGGGTGAATTCAATGGAAACACTTCCTGCCTCCCTGTCATTTGCCATGCGATGCCTGAAAGCCAAGGTAATGCCGGTGAAACCATTAAAGTTTAAAGAAGGACTGGTGAGACTTGCAGAAGAATTAACCCTGGAACCATACGAAACATATGCATAAGGTGGTGTGGTTCCGCTTACCCCATTTGTTACCGACCCAACCTGCCAGTTAAAGGTTGTGCCTTCTTCTGTCCAGCATTGGGGAATGGTTGTTAAACCGGTGAAGTCTTCACTGAAAGGAGGGGTAAAAGTCCCACAAGAGGTGTTAAAGCTCAGGTTTTCCCCATAAGCCGTTCCGTATTCATTGGTGGCATAAGCCCTGGCGTAATAAGTGGTGGATGGGGATAGCCCCGAAAGGTTGCTTGAAAAAACGCCGCTGCCGCTTCCCTCCACCGTAAAGTCTCCCGAAAGATCCGGGTCGGCGGATGTTCCCCAGCAAATTCCCCGGGCAGTAACTGACGATAATCCCTCTGATACTACTTCTCCGCTTACTGAAGCTTCTGTGGCAGAAGTGACAAGGGCTTCAAGCGTTACAACGGTAGGTTTATTATTCAAAGTCCCGGAGATGCTAACATCGTCCACATCCCAGTAATAACCCCAGGTACCGGTATAATTCCATTTAAACCTGACTTGCGACTGGCCGGCTACCGCTTCAATCAGCTGGCTGAAAGAAGCAGGGTTTGCCGTGGTCGCAGTCCATTGCTGGATCTGCGTCCAGCTAAGCCCGTTGTCCAGGCTGTAGGATAGGGTCGCGGATGAGCCTGAGGCTGTATATTGCAAGAAGTAATGATTAAAAGATAAATTTACCTCTGTGTAACTGGACAGGTCAAGCAGGGGGGTGACTAAATCCGCATTCTGTGAGTTGCCGCTGCCGTAAGCATCGCTGTTTAAATAGGCATAATTGCCGGTCGATCCGGTCAATCCATCTGTATGAGTCCCAAATCTCCATACCTGCCCGTTGCCTTGATTGTCAATAATTTCCCAGCATACGGGCAATTGGGTGCTGGCATTGAAGTCTTCCGAAAAAGGCAACAAATCCACAGGTAAACAAAAGGTCATTGCCTGGGTCGTTCTGCCTGAGGAGTATTGATTTGAGGCATCATAGGAATAGATCTTGTAGTAATAAGTGGTGCTTGGGTCAAGCCCCGTATGGCTGAATGCCGCATTTGCACCGCTGTAAATGACTTCCCCGCCACCAGGAATTACCTCACCCAATGAATAAGGTGTTCCATCAGCAGGTTTGCCAAAGACATTTTCAGGCGACCAGACCAGCATGACGTCATTGTTGGCTGCATTTTTGGTCCAGCTCAGGTCAATTTGCTGTTCATCAAAAGCGACGGCAGAAAAGTCAGACGGATTGACCACCCCGCTTAATAAGTCCACAAGTGATGACAGGGCAAAATATGCATTCAGTCGGCCGGATCCCAACTGGCCAATTAAAGTTGGATTTTGGGTATAATGATCTTCGGTATTATCCACAATTAAACTCCAGAGTTCAGAATTTAGCAAAGTGTAGCTATTGCGGTGGGCATAGGAGATCAACAATGCAGCGGCTCCTGAAACATGAGGGCAAGCCATGGAGGTTCCCTGGTAATAGGCATAGCTGTTTCCCGAAACCGTACTGTATACCCCACGCTGGGCCACTGAATTGGTCTCACCCCCGGGCGCTGAAATATCTACCCAGGTCCCGTAATTGGAATAATAGGACCGAATATCCTGGTTGTTGGTTGCTGCCACAGATAAGGTGCCTGAATAATACCCGGGATACCAGTTGCCATTGTCATTATCATTCCCGGCGGCAAAGATGGTAATGCCCCCATCCAGGACGGTTCCACCCCCATTGGCATTGAAATAGTCGATGGCATCCAGGGCTGCATAATCATAAACCCCCGCGGAAGTATATCCCCAGCTGTTCTGAGAAATTGCCGCACCATTATCGGCGGCATAAATCGGTGCCAGGTGAAATCCGCCTCCGCCATTGCCTTCAAATACCTGGCAGGACATCAGCCGGACTCCATCGCCTCCGCCAGAGCCTCCTGCGATGCCGGAAACGCCTGTGGCATTGTTGGTCACAGCTGCAATGGTGCCTGCCACGTGGGTCCCGTGGCCATCAGGGGTAATCGTTTCATCGCCATCAACAAAATCAAACCCTCTGCCACTCCACATATTTGCTGCAATATCAGGATGGTCATACTGGATGCCCCCGTCGACGACGGCCACGATCACTTCAGCATGTCCTTTTTCTATGTCCCAGGCGTTGACCAGATCAATGTCGGCCCCGGGGGTTCCGCTTGCCTGGCCGGTGTTGTGATAATGCCACTGCGATGTGAAAGATGGATCGTTGGGAGTCCATTTCAAGGAAGGTTCGTTTTGAAGAGGAGGTTGCGGGGTGCCTGACCTTTGCAGATCAACGGTTTGATAACGTGTTTTAGCAAAGATGGGTTCGGCAAGCTCTACTTCCGCCAGCTGGGAATAGGCCTTCATGGCCTCGATGATGTCTGTATTTTCATCCAGCTCCAGCTTGTACCACAAATGGAAGCCCCAGGCCTTATGCCTCTCAGAAAAAGTGTTTTTCAGGGCCGGGGATAAGAAATAGGCCTTTGATCCTTTTACCCCGAATCGCGCATTCAGTTGATCCACGGCTTCCATATTGAAAACCGCCAAACCATCCTTATCCAGGGATGGGGGATTGACTTCCAGTTGGTGCGACTGGTCCCGGGTAAATTTAATTAGTAAAACCCCGGGTTCCCACGCATTCCTGTCGAGGGCTTCATAATCGATGGGCGGCCGTTCGCCCCTGACCACCCGGTATCCGTTAATGATCTCCACCCGCAGTTCGTGGGGCGGGACTGGCTGCCTGCCAAAACCCTCCGTAACCTTCGCCGGCTCTTCCAGCGAGAATCTAATGGCGGGGGCAGTGCCTTCTTTCAGGATCTGTGCATGCAGGGGGAGCGTGATGGCTACTAACATTCCTGCCATGAACGCACGGGAGAGAGCTTTTTTCATCATCAGTAGATTGGGTTTTACAGCTGATTGGATCCAATTGGTGACCAGAAAAGGTCATGCTAAAAGTAATATTTATTCATATGTTTAAAAAAATTTAACTAAAAAATTTACAATTTGGTGTCGGATTGCCAGGTGGTAAGAGGTTTCCGATGAAAAAGGATTACACAGATTGGGACTGATTACACGGAAAATGGCATAGAGTATGGGGCTTCGCGTCTTCGCGTCCTCGCATCCTCGCATCTTCGCTTTTTACTTTCTACTTCTTACTTCCTACTGAAAATGGCGTGGGGCATGGGGCAAGGGGCATGGGGCATGGGGCCTCGCCTCTTCGCTACCTTGTCATCCTGTAAGGATTCCTCTTTTCCATAACAGAGAAATTATCAATATTATCAATATTATCAATCTTGTCAGTTTCTTTTTTTGAGGATATAAAGGGGATTCCACGGATTTGAACGGATTGCACGGATTAGGGGATGGACTTTCGCGTCTTCGCGTCCTCGCGACTTCGCTTCTTACTTTTTACTTTTTACTTCTTACTTTTTCGTTCCAAAACGCCCACATCAGAAAGATCACGGCATAGAACAGGGTTTTGAAGAAGTAGTCGTGGAAGAAATGAAAGCCATTGGGGAAGGGAAACTGTATGAGGGTGAGGCCGGTGATGCGGACGATGTTGATGAGGTGGATGACCATGATGCCCAGGGGGATGTACCACAACTTATGCTTCCAGGGGCCAGGGAAGAACACCATGATCACGATCCAGTGCATCCACTGCTTCAGGGTGGTGCACTCGGGGACTACCGACACATAGGCCTCATAATTGTTGGCGTAGATGGTCTGATCGACCAGCACCACATCCACCCCCAGCGCCTGCAGCACCCACACACTCTGCTTCAGCAAGCCATTGGCCACCCACTCAAACAGCCCCAGCACCTGCCTTTCAATGAGCCAGAACTCCAGCCCCTGCGACCAGCCCAGGTAGATGAAGTGAAAGGAGAAGAGCAGGGCGAGGAAGAGGAGGATGTCTTTTAAGGGGTGGAGGTGTTTTGGGAGCATATTGTAAAAGTAGGAAGTAAAAAGTAAGAAGTAAAAAGCAAAGAAAATTAGGGTTAATTTTCCATTTTATGGCAGAATTTCTCTGGATAGGTGATCATGGCATCGAGCATTCGTTGTATTTCAAGGTCCAGGGCCATTAGTTCCTGATGATCTTCCTGAGCAATGTAATCCAGGGCCAGAACTTCATCAAGCCAGTGAATGGTCTCACAGGCTTCTGACTGGGCGTCAATAAGTTTTGCTACAAAGGATTTAACATATCTTCTTTTGGGCCAGCTTTCTGCAATGTTTGCCCCAATTGACCTTGAAGCCCTACGAATTTGGTCGGTTAAGGAATACAGTTCCTCTTTTGGAAAGGACCTTGATATCTTAAAGATCCTGATGGAAAGATCGAATGCCTTCTGATACACGATCAAATCTTTAAAACCCTGATATGCTTTCATTCCGCAATAATTTTTGGTTCTTTTTTTTCTTTTTACTTCTTACTTTTTACTTCTTACTTCAACCAAGACCGGTATTCCGGGAAAAATCCCACTCAATAATTTTTGGTTCTTTTTTTCTTTTTACTTTCTACTTTTTACTTCTTACTTCAACTAAGACCGGTATTCCGGAAAAAACCCTCCCTTCTCTCCACCGGTAGTCAGGGTCTCATACACCTCCCCGTCAAACACCTTTTTCCCGATAAAGAAGGGCACGATGCCGCCGGGGGCGAAGGCTTGTTTGAAGGCGAAGATTCCGTCGTGGGGCTGGTGGCCGCCGCCGATGATGAACTGCTGGTGGCCTTTTTCGCGGGCCCACTGCATGATGTGGTATTTGAGCAGGTCGCCGGGACGCAGGGGAAAGCTTTCGCAGAAGGTGCCGCCCAGGTAGGAGTAGAGGCGGGTGGCGGACAGCAGCACCAGCTCTGAGGCAATCACCTGTCCCTGGTGGAGGGCGTGGAAGTAACAGCAGTGGCCGGGGAGGGTCTGATTCAGCTTCTCGAAATAGGGGCGCTGCAGGTAATACTGGGGCGCTGCCTGGCGGAGATCGAGGTTGTGATGATAGACGGCCAGGAAGTCATCGAGACGGCTGCCCGTGGGATCGGTTTCGATTGTGATTCCGGCCGCCTGTGCCGTGTGGATGTTCTTGCGGACCTTGTGGCGGAAACCTTGCCAGAGGGCATCGTGACTGAGGCTGAGATCCACCACGATGTTGTCGTTGTGGTGCACCACATCCCCGTAATAAGCCTTCGGTGCCTCGCTGAACAGGG
>JAZBOS010000050.1 GCA_036351255.1 Bacteroides sp. | reverse complement strand
GCATCAATCACTGCCCTGGTTTTGCCACAGGATGGAACTGTTTACTTTGAATTCATCAATCAAACCATCGCTGACCTTCAATTGGGTAAGTAATCTAAATTCTCTATTTTTCTCCACTACATTTACAAGATTCGTCTATAATACAATCCAACAACCACTAAAAAGGATGGAGAGATGGAACAATATCGTATTTCCCCAAAGACGAAGGTTAACTTAAACGAATTTGCAACCCGCTATGAAGGCGAGTTGGAAAAGAAAGCCGGAAAAGACCTTCTCAAAGAACACAACAAAACCCTCAGGGACTTGCAGGAATTACTCTATGCTGAACATAAGCAGAAAATTCTGATTGTCCTGCAAGGGATTGATACAGCCGGCAAGGACAGCACCATTGAACATGTTTTTGGCGATGTCAACCCACAGGGAACCAAGGTCGCAAATTTCAAAGTGCCGACCCCGCGGGAATTAGCGCACGACTACCTTTGGCGCGTGCATCAACACACCCCCGGCAGTGGAGAAATTGTGATCTTCAATCGCTCCCACTATGAAGACGTCCTGGTGGTGCGCGTCCATTCATTGGTTCCCAAATCCGTGTGGGAAAAACGCTATGCGCACATTAATGCTTTCGAAAAACTCCTGGCGGATGAGGGCACCACGATCCTGAAATTTTTCTTGTTCGTCAGCAAAAAAGAACAGGCGGAGCGCTTCCTGGCTAGGTTAGACCGACCCCATAAACGCTGGAAATTTAATCCCGATGACCTGGATGAGCGGAAACGTTGGGATGAATACATTGCCGCCTATGAAGACATGCTCAGCAAGACCAGTACCGATTATGCCCCCTGGTATGTCATCCCCAGCGATCGAAAATGGCATCGAAACCTGACTGTCGCCTCAATTATCATTGATAAATTACAAAGCCTGAACATGCAGGTACCGGATGAGGTGCCAAACATTGATCAATACCGCGGAAAATTAACCGCCATGATCAATGGTGAAGAGGAATGACCGAAGCACATTTGGAGGATTTCCCACGTTTTGTGATTGCAGGGCGCCTTGATCGCGACACAATTCTGCCGATCTCGGGTCCTGCAAACATTGACGTGTTGGGTGGCAACCTGGCTTATGCGGCTGTAGGTTTGAACTTGTGGGGGCAAACTGCTGGCTTGTTAGCGCGGGTAGGCAATGAGTTTCCTTTGGACTGGCTAAAGCGTTTTGAGACCTTAGGCTTTGACCTGAATGGGATCAAGATCCTTTCTGAAACGATCGACCACCGCCGGTTCCTAGCCCACACGGATGCCACAACCACCCATACCCAAAACCCGGTACAGCATTTTGCAGACCGTGGATTGGCTTATCCACCATTTTTGCTGGATTACACGCCCAAAAAACCCGATGCCGATAGTCGCAAGACACCCTCTTCCCAGTCCATTCATATTTCAGATATTCCAAAACACTTTTTAGAAGCCAGTGCGGTTCATATTTGCCCCATTGACTACGTTTCGCATATGATCCTCCCCTCTATCTTTCACCAGGGTCAGGCAACCACGATCACGCTTACCTCCAACCCGGGGTACATGTCACCATCCTTTTGGGAAGAAATCCCGTCGCTCCTTTCAGGATTGACGGCGTTTATCACACAAGAAAATGAGATACGCCAGCTTTTTCAGGGGCGACAAACCGATTTATGGGAGATGGCAGGGATTTTGGGTGATCACGGGCCAGAATTTATCCTGATCCAAACGCCTTCTAGGGTGATTTACCTATATGACCAGATCAACCAGAGACGTTGGATTGTGCCAAACTACCCCGGAAGTGTCGTTGATCCCACCGGGGCAAAGGATGCCTTTGCTGGTGGTTTTTTGGCAGGATACCGAAAATTTTACGACCCGCTGGAAGCAACCCTGCTTGGTAATATCTCTACTTCTCTGGTTGTGGAGGGCAGCGGCGTTTTTTACGCGCTGAATACCATGCCGGGCTTGCCTGAAGCTCGGCTAAAAGCCCTGCGCGAACTGGTAAGAGCGGCTTGAACGCGGGTAAATGAAAACGTCAAAAATAAAAACAATGCACCTGTTGTGGGTGCATTGTTTTATTATCCGGACGAAAAATACTCTGAAGTTTAAAGTCGCTTAAGAAAATGTCCAATTTTTTCCAGTGCTTTTTCAATTTTGTCATAACTGGTGGCATAAGAGCAGCGCACAAATCCGCTCCCTGCATCGCCGAAGGAGGAACCTGGCACGACAGCCACCTTTTCTTCCATCAACAAGCGCTCAGCAAAAGCCTCATCGCTTAAACCTGTATTGTGAACGCTTGGGAAAACGTAAAAAGCGCCATGGGGTTCAAAGGTAGGCAAACCAAGCTCATTCAAACCAGAATGGATCAGTCTCCGTCGCCGGTCATATTCTGCCAGCAT
>JAZBOS010000049.1 GCA_036351255.1 Bacteroides sp. | reverse complement strand
CATAGAAAATGACCTTTGGAAAAAATTGAATGTTTACTACTTGGCATTCTTTTATCTTCCGCTGAGCGTTTAGGTGGTAGGTTTTCCTTAATAAATTTTCCTGAATTCCTCATTATTCAAGGTTTACCCAAACTTTTTAAACCTTTTTTCAGCACTATTTCAACCTTTTCGGAGTTGTATTAAAAGATGTTTTAGCATAGTTTTGTTAAAATTATTCTTTAACATAAAAAAACCAAGTCCAATGAAAAAATTGCTTAACATTATCCTTGCGTATCTGATTTTGGTACCTACGGTTAATGCGCAGGAACGAACTGTTTTTAATACGGAAAGAGCTCTGATCCTAGAAAATGAATCAAAAGAACAGCAAATTACTATTGATGTTTCAGAAACTTATGATGCTCTGAGCTTAAACATTGGTGCAAACCTGCATGAAGGGAAATTGACCATTGAGATCTTCGATCCTTCGGGTGAGAAACAGGGAAATTTTTCTATCGGCACCCAGTTGGAAGGGGTCAGCAACCCCGGAACCAGGGAAAGGGTTCAGGGAAAGATTAATAAGGTCTTTGAAAACCCCAGAAAAGGAAAATGGCTGGTGAAAATCTCGCCCTTGAACGCAAAAGCCCAGATCAACATACAGGTAAGGCAGATTGAGCAATGAAATATTGTAATTGTTTATTTCCTTAACTTTTTCTTTAACTGAAAACTAGTAAAACAATTACCCGATAGATGACCCACAGGACTGTCATTATTCTTTTGGTTGTGTTTTTTTCTTTTCAACCCAGTGTTAAATCAGCTCCAGTTATTAGCGGGAAATTTCAGCTTGATACAACGGTTTGGAACCCTGTGGCCTATTTGTCCTTGATTCCGGGCTTTAACGAGCTGTATACGATGTCCCCTTCAATGATCATCGATCAGGCACCAATAGATCATTTTGGGAACTTTCGTTTCGATACTCAATACCTTTCGGTGGAGGATCATTTGTTCCGGATCCATTTTTCAAAGCGAGAGGACCCACCGGCTTCTTTAATCATTGGGGGAAAGGATGAGAATCATTTCTTCCTGATTGCCAATCGGAATGCAAATGTTATAATCAAAAATTCCTTTGGTTCCATTTTGACCAAAGGAATTGTTTTTGAGGGATATCATCCTAACCGGCAACTGCAGGAGATTAATGAGATTACGTCTTATCTTGATAGTTTGGGTTTGGAAGTCACCCTGGTGAAAAGCGAATTGATCCAAAAAGCAATTTTTGAGAACCTGCGGTTTTATGCCGATACCTGTTCAAACCCCTTAGTAAGCCTTTATGCCCTCTATAAGAGCCGCTTTGAAAACAACTATCCAGTGAATCAATTATTTTATAAGGATTTCCTTTCGAAATGGAAAAAGGAAGAATCTGTTTATTTTGAGGAGTTCAGAAAACAATTGCCAATTCAGAAAGGCAGTTGGTTTTCCCTCAAACGTTTTTTTATTGGTGCGGCTATGTTTATAGCAGGTTTTTTGGCCAGTCTGCTTTTCAAAAAAAGCAGGTCTAATAGCCAGAACAACATGAAAGATCTAACCATGCAGGAGCGTAAGGTTTTCGCAATGATTGTTGAAGGCAAGAGCAATAAGGATATATCAGAATCCTTGAAGATCAGTTTAAGTACCGTAAAATCGCACGTAAACAGTATATACTCAAAACTGGAAATCAATTCCAGGAAAGATGCCTTGAACCTTTTCCAGCAGGAAGTACAGTCTAATTAGGTCTTGGTTAGAGAAAGAAGGAGGCTACAAAAAAATTTTGTATTTTTTCGGATTTAGAAAAATACAACATTTTCCCAGTCTATAAACTTTCCGCATTCCCCATTTCTATCATTGTCATTGTAAGGAGCTTGATCACGTCGCGCATGATCTCCACTTCGATCTGTCGCATATCATCTTCGGGCACGTGGTAGAGGGTCCGTGTGGTGGCGCCGCGGGCTCCGAAGTGGATGGCCGGAATCTTCTGGTTTGAGAAGACGGCCCCGTCGGTTCGTGGCCTGAAGGAATGGCTCCAGGGCCCGGTGCGGGTCATCATGGGGCGGTGCACCCAGCGGTCGTTGTTGCGCTCGAACCAAGGCAGGAGTTCTTTCCAGGGCTCGGAAGTGGCAGAAAAGAAGGCATTCCCGCGGCCCACCATATCGAGGTTCACCATAAATTTGATCTGTTCCCTGTCGTAGGGCCAGTGCTCTACAAACCAGGAAGAGCCCACCAGGCCTACCTCCTCAGCACTAAAGAGCAGGATGATCAGGGAGCGTTTCAACTCTATGCCTGCTTCTGCCAGCGATTTGGCAACCCCCATGGCAATGACTGAACCCGAGGCATTGTCGAGCGCGCCGGGAAAGAGCACCGGCATCATCCCCAGGTGGTCGAGGTGGGCGCCAATGATCATATATTCGTTCTTCAGCACGGGGTCGCTGCCTTCGATCACTGCTACTACATTGCGGGTAGTCCCTTCGGGGTGGTAATCAGCGTTCACGGCCATAAAGCCTTGTTTCCCGGTAGAGAAGGATTGGGGCTTCAGTTCGTTTTTAATGCTTTCGCGAAGCGTTTTGAGGTCTTTTCCGGTACCTTCAAAAAACGCCTCTACCACCTGGTCGGCAATGCTCAGGTAAAGGAAGTCCGGCTCCACGGTAGGCCTTGGATTAGCTGCCATATAGGTCATCAGCATGCCCTTGGCGCCGTGTTTCATGGCATTCCTGATCTTGTAATCGGTTTGGGCATAGGGGTCCCAAAGGGCCAGGGAATCGGCAGAGGTGCCAGTGTATGGGATCCGGAATTCGGTGATGACGATCTTACCCCTGACGTCGATGCCTTCATATTCATCGAAGCCCAGTTCGGGGGCGCTGATGCCATAGCCCACATACACCACTTCGGCTTCCACTTCTCCGCTGCCCGACAGGTTGCTCGGCCAGTAATCTGTGGAAAATTCAAAGGCCCTGGTTTCCTTTTGTTCTCCGCTGCCCGTGATGAGTTGCAGGCTGCCTTTGTCCTTCATAATGGTGTAGGGCTGGGGAAATTCCTGGAAATAACCGCCCAGGGGCTCGAGAGGTTTTAGTCCCCATGCCTGGAAATGCTGGGCAGTCCATTGTGCGGCCAGGTCATAACCAATGTCGCCTGCAAGCCGTCCCCGCATCCCGGGTGAGATCAGGGTATGCATCCAGTCGGTAATGTTGGCTTCCGAAACCCCGTGAAGGGCTTTCTGAAGCGTTTCCTGATCGTTGTTGCCATAACCTTCGACAGGCTGGGCCTGGAGAGAAGAAAAAAACAGGAAAGAAATCAGCAGCAGGGAGAATCTATGCTTCATGGCTCAAAAAGAAATATAGGTTTGTGGTATGTTAATTTTTATCAGAAAAATGAACTAAAATGGGTTTAGCAATTCAAGCAATCTGACAGGAAAAAATCTGCAAAAGCTTAACTGAGGCGTCAAATCTAACAAAATCCATTATTCATTCCCAAATATTTTTTTACATTAGCCAAATTAATCTTTAAATCCTATTCCATGAAACAAGTGATTTTATTTGCAGCCCTGATGGCTGGAATTTTTTTCCAGGCTGTGGCCTCTGGCACGCTGTTATTGCGTGAGCCGACCATAAGCCAGGAAAGTATTGTTTTTGTTTATGCAAACGATCTCTGGATCGTTGACCGCGACGGTGGCGATGCGCGCCGCCTCACCAGCAATGAAGGCGCCGAGTCGCTGCCTCAATTTTCGCCCGACGGGCGCAGCATTGCCTTTACGGCTCAGTATGACGGCAACACGGACGTTTACCTGGTGCCGGCCGAAGGCGGACAACCCCAGCGCCTGACCTGGCACCCCGGTGCAGACCTGGTGGCAGGCTGGACCCCTGACGGGGAATCGGTGGTGTTCACCTCCGGCAGGGAAGGTGTCCCCACAAGGGAATCAAAGTTTTACAAGATTCACAAAAACGGGGGCATGCCCGAGGCCCTGCCCATCCCCAGGGCGGTAAGTGGTCAGATCTCGCCCGATGGCAAGCACATTGCTTACCAGGAGGTGGGCTTTGTGGATGCTGAGTGGCGTAATTACCGTGCTGGACAGGCCAACCCCATCTGGATTGTAAGCCTCGATGACTTTTCGCTCGTTGCCACGCCCCAGGCTAACAATGAACGGCATATGAAACCCATATGGCTGGGGCAAAAGGTGTATTTTATTTCGGAACGTGACTATGCGGCCAACATCTGGTCGTTCGACCCGGCTTCACAAGCCCTGAGGCAGGAGACCTATCATTCGGATTTTGACGTGAAAAACCTGGGCAGTGGCGGCGGACTGATCGTGTATGAACAAGGAGCAAAGCTTCATGTGTTTAATCCAGCTAATGGAGAAATCCGGACGCCTGAGATCAACGTAAGGGGAGATTTTCACTGGGCAAGGCCACGCTGGCAGGATGTTAATGCCGGTGCCCTCCAGAACGCCACCCTTTCTCCGACTGGACAGCGCGCGCTTTTTGAATACCGCGGAGAGGTCTTTACTGTGCCCAAAGAGAAGGGAGACTGGCGCAACATCACCAGCAGCCCCGGGGCTGCCGACCGTTTTCCCATCTGGTCGCCCGACGGCCAGCAAATCGCCTGGTTCTCCGATGCCAGTGGCGAGTATCAATTGATGATCGGAGATCAGGAAGGTATGGGTGAACCCAGGGTCATTGCATTGCCTGAACCCACTTTCTACTTCCGCCCAGCCTGGTCGCCCGACGGCAAATACATTGCCTATACCGACACCCATTACAACCTCTGGTATGTGGATGTGAACACAGGTCAGGCGCGCAAGGTAGACACCGACCGCTATGCCCATCCCAACCGCAGCCTCAACCCCGTCTGGTCGCCCGACAGCAAATGGCTGGCCTATGCACGTTTGCTCGACAACCAGTTTAAGACCATTTTCCTTTACAATATTGAAACAGCCCAGCGCATTCAGGTGACCGATGGCATGGCAGATGCCATTACGCCTGTATGGGATGCCGAGGGGAAATACCTTTATTTCCTGGCCAGCACCGATTATGGCATGAGCACAGGCTGGCTGGATATGAGTTCGTATAACAACCCGGTGACCCGTGCCCTTTACCTGGTGGTGCT
>JAZBOS010000048.1 GCA_036351255.1 Bacteroides sp. | reverse complement strand
TTTAACCGGTGTTTAACCGTTTTTAATTGGTTAAACACCGGTTAAACTATGGTTAAAATATAAATCTGATTTTGAAAAAACAATACAGGGAAAGGATTGTACCTTCTTTCTTTATCATGGGCGCCTGCCGAAAAATAAATTTACATTGACTAATTCTGAAATAAACTATACCTTTAAACTTATGTTTTACTCCAATTCACAAATTCTATGAAATACACAGGGATTGTTTTACTGCTAGCAGCGATGATAATTGCATTCGGGTGCCAGAAAGATGATGAGCCAACGCCTTTTGAACTGCTTACGGGTCCGGTATGGGCTTCTGACAGTCTGTTGGTAAACGGGCAAAATGCTGCAGGGCCGGGTGACTTGCTGGAAGGATTCCAGGGTGATGCAAAATTCAATACCGATATGACGGGTACTTTCGGAACCTTTTCGGGAACCTGGCGGTTTGCAGCCAGTGAAACCCAGCTGGTCATTACCTCCGAGGCCCTTCCCTTACCGCTTCAGGCTAATATTGTTGAGCTAAGCGAGACAGACCTTAAACTGGAGACGATCTTTCCGGATCCTGAGAATGTTAATCAGACTCTTTTAATCAGGCTGACTTTCAAAGCAAAATAATGCTCAGAAGCATCATCCTTGCAGCCCTTTTTCTCTGGTCGTTGGGAGTGCTTGGGCAAGCCACAGGAACCATCAGGGGCCGCGTTTCCGATGGAAGTAGCGGGGAAACGCTTGCAGGCGCCAATGTTTTGTACGGGCGTGGACTGGGGACTTCCACGAACCTGGAAGGCCGGTTTCAGCTGGAGTTGCCCCCCGGAGGTTATTCATTGACCATTTAATACGTCGGTTATCGATCGGTTAGCCGGCATATCAACCTGAAAGCCGGCGAATCCATCAACCTTGATTTTGCGCTTGAACCTGAAATCACCGAAATGGAGCAGGTGGTGGTAAGTGCCGGGCGTGTTGAACAACGCGTCGGTGAATCAACTGTTTCAGTAAGCATCATCAGGCCCACTGCCCTCTCGGGAAGTCATATCAACGACCCTGCTGAACTGCTGAGCAAAAATCCGGGTATTGAAATCCTGGACGGTCAGGCTTCTATTCGCGGGGGAAGCGGGTTTTCTTACGGGGCCGGCAGCAGGGTCCTGGCACTGAAAGATGGCCTGCCGATGGTCTCGCCCGATGCAGGGAGTATCCGCTGGTGGGCACTGCCCCTGGAAAACATCTCGCAAATTGAGGTTATTAAAGGGGCATCTTCCGTCCTTTACGGATCCTCCGCGCTGAACGGGATCATCAATTTCAGGACGGCGGAAGCTACAGTGGCAGGCAGTACCAGCTTCTTTGCCGAAGCAGGATTGTATGGCCAGCCCAGACAACAAAATTGGGTCTGGTGGGATGAGCCAAGGGTCTTCAGCAACCTCTCGTTTTCACACTTGAAAAAATACGGGCATACCGACCTGGGCATCGGAACCTTTTGGCAGAACGACCCGGGCTACCGCAAGCGCAATGATGAGGCCATGGGCAGGATGAGCCTTCAACTGAAACATCATAACCAGAAAATTCAGGGCCTGAGTTACGGAATAAATTCGAGCTTGCTGCTAAACAACAAGACAGATTTCGTGTTATGGGAAAATGCGGCCACAGGGGCGTTGGTGCAGGACAGCAGCACCGCCAACCGGCTAAACGCCAGGATATTGATCCTGGACCCCTTTGTTAGCCTGAAACGCGAAGGGCGCTTTTCGCATGACCTGCGCCTCCGTTACCAGTTCCTGGAAAATGAATTCCCCCAGGGCACTCAAACCAACAGCCAGGCACAGTCGCTTTATTCAGAATATCTTTTGTGGTATCCCATCAACCGCTGGATGAATGTAAACGCGGGACTGGTGCAGCAAAGCAACCAGATCCGGTCGAATTTTTACGGCGATCACGAATATCAGAACTTGGCGGCATACGGGCAGGCCGACATCAGCCCTAGCCCCCGTCTGAAGCTGGTGGGAGGCTTCAGGATGGAGTTCAACCGGCTGAACGGCACCAATGGCGAGTTGGTGCCCTTATTCCGAACAGGGATTAATTACCGCCTGACGGATTATGCCTTCTTAAGGGGTTCCTTCGGGCAGGGATACCGCTACCCCTCCATTGCCGAGAAATTTGCTGCCACCACCTTGGGGGCAGTGAAGATTTACCCAAGTCCCGGGCTAAAAGCCGAATCGGGCTGGAACGCAGAACTGGGAATCAAACAAGGCATCCTCACAGAGCATTGGGACGGCCTTGTGGATGTTGCCCTGTTTTACACCCAGAACAAGGACCTGATCGAATTCCTGTTCGGGGTATATCCCGATCCCGTCACGGGGGAATACGGCTTTGGTTTCCAGGCGAACAACACAGAATATTCAAGGGTGTATGGCAGCGAACTGGAATTTATGTTCAATACCCGGCTAAGAAGGGTCGATTACAGCATTCAGGGGGGCTATGTTTTTATGTTTCCCACGGAATTCAATCCCTATACCCTCGAGGATTCAGGTGTTTATCTGAAATACCGCCGCAAGCATTCGGCCAAATTAGGCCTGTCGGCCAGCTATCTGCGTTACGAGTTTGGCTTTAATTTACAGGTTCGGTCAAAGATGCTGAACATTGATGACGTTTTTGTCAATGAACTGACGCGCGAATCCATTCTTCCGGGCTTTTACGATTACTGGCTCGAAAACAATACCGGCCATTTCCTTGCCGACCTGAACCTGGGCTTCAGGGTCACCGATCGCTATACCCTCTCGATGGTGATAAAAAACCTGACCAACACCGAATATATGGGGCGGCCCGGCGACATACAGCCCCAGCGGAGTTTCAGCCTGCGCTTCAGCGGAAAGTTATAGTGGTTTACTTGGAAGTGCTTTATGATCCCCCTCAGCGTCCCTTATGAATGTATCCGTTGACCTTCAGGGGCTCAGGTAGAAATTTATGCTTATCTTTGCAGACCTTTTCCGGCCTTAATTCAGGCATGGAAAAAGGTTTGCGTACAGCTTAAAATGGAAAATCAGGAAAACAAAAATATCAGGGTAGTCGTCGGGCTGTCGGGAGGTGTTGACAGCTCGGTAGCGGCTTATTTGCTTAAAGAGCAGGGTTATGACGTGATCGGGGTGTTCATGCGCAACTGGCACGACGAATCGGTGCTGATCAGCAAGGAATGCCCCTGGGTGGAAGACAGCACCGATGCGCTGATGGTGGCCGAGAAACTGGGCATTCCCTTTTACACCCTTGATTTCAGTGAGGAATACCGTAAGCGGATCGTGGACTATATGTTTGCCGAATACCAGGCCGGGCGCACACCCAATCCCGACGTGCTGTGCAACCGTGAGGTGAAGTTTGACTTGTTCCTGAAAGCCGCCGAGAAACTTGGCGGAGATATGGTGGCTACGGGACATTATTGCCAGATAGACCAGTTTGAAGAAAATGGCAAGACCATTTACCGCTTGCTGGCAGGCGCCGACAAAAACAAAGACCAGAGCTATTTCCTCTGCCAGCTGAAACAGGAACAGCTGGCCAAGGCTGTGTTTCCTATCGGGCATTTGCAAAAACAGCAGGCCAGGGAAATTGCCCGTGAGCAGGAATTGGTCACCGCCGGAAAAAAGGACAGCCAGGGACTTTGTTTTATTGGAAAGGTTCGCCTTCCTGAGTTTCTTCAGCAACAGCTGAAACCCAAAAAAGGCGATATTTTCCTTATCGCTGAAGACTTCCGGAAGCTTGAGAATCCCCCATTACCTGAAGGTGAAAGCTGGGATACGGTGGATGAAGCCTTCCTGGAAGCCATTGTGGCTCCGCCTCCATTAAACGCTGCCATAGGCAAAAAGATCGGGGAACACAATGGGGCGCATTATTACACCATTGGCCAGCGCAAGGGCCTGAACGTGGGTGGGATGGAAAAGCCGATGTTCGTGATCGGAACCGACACTGTTGAAAATACAATTTACACCGGCTTGGGGGAAAACCATCCTGGGCTGCTGAGATACGGCTTATTTGTTCCCGCGACAGACATTCACTGGATCAGGGAAGACCTGAGGCTGCATCCTGGGCAGAGTGGGCGTTTTGCCTCACGGATCCGTTACCGCCAGGCCTTAAAAATGGCCACCCTGGTTTTCCGCAAAAATGGCCTGTATGTCATTTTTGACGAACCCCAGCGGGCCGTGGCCCCAGGTCAGTTCTTTGCTTGGTACCAAGATGAAGAAAGCATCGGCAGCGGGGTGATTGCCTGAAAAGCCAGAAAAAGGCATTACCAGTCCCGGGGAAATGGGCTAAAGATCCGGCAGCGCTGCTGCACGTAGCTGAAATAATAAAAGAGTTGATGGTTGAGGGTAAGCCCGTATGAGGCATCGGGGTCGTATTCGATGTAATTCGTGGGCATACATTCGGGCCTGCCCTGACGCCCCAGCATCGAGTTCCACTGCATCACCAGCTGACGGTTCCAGTTTTCAAGGTACTCAAGGCTGTAATAGTTTTCAGGGCGACGGTTTCTCAGGAACCAGGTCTCGAAGGCGGGGTCCATGATCAACAGTTCATATTCCACAGTATCAGCATCTGCCAGGGCAGCATCGGTTCCTGAGGTTGCCGGCTCAGTAAGCTGTTTTTTAGAAGAGCAGGCCAGGGTGAAACCAGCCATCATGATGACCAGAATCCAAAGTGAGTATTTTTTCATTATGCGTCCCTCCTGTTTTTGACCGTTCAACCACTCATTCCAGAAAAGCTATCATTACTATAGATTCAGATTAACTTTCTGGATGGTAGTACTTAAGGTTTAAAGATACGAAAAAACAGGCTGAATTGCAAGTGTCAAGGTAATGAAGAAAGGGCTCAGTGCCTTAAGCTTCTGACAATTGAGGCTACAAATTCAGCCGCTTCCATAATTATGCTCATGTCAAGATTTTCAGGGGTATCCAGTGGTGTGTGTGTCAGTGACAGGACATCATCCCAAAGGTTGGAAGAGGTTAGGGCGATACAGGGCACGCCCTGAAAAGCGAACATGCTGTGATCCCCGGCATACCACGCTGGTCCTTTGGTGACCCCTGGAAAGGCGCTGAGGACCTCTTCGAAGGGTTTCTCATCATCGATGTTGTAATATGAGACGGCTACCTTGGCATTTTTATGCCCAAGGCCATCCAGATTAACCATCAAGGCTATTTGATCGTAGGAGACTTCCTGTTGATCGAGATAAGCAAGCTCACCACTTGCCCCATAATACTCCTCGCCGTTAAAAGGCACAAACTCGAGACTGAATTTCCCCTGGTAGTCACTCAGCAGCCGCATGATCACAATGAGGGCCTTCACCCCTGCCCCATTGTCGATGGCCCCGGGTGTGCCGTATTTGGTATCCATATGGGCACCGATCACCACCTTTTTTTTGCCCTGTCCTTCCTTTTTGGCTATCAGTTGCTGGCTGCTGGCATTTCGCACCCCTGAATTGAGCAGTAAGTTTACAGGGCCTTTGAGGGAGAGCAGGGCAAGGGCAGATTTTTCATCCATAAAGGCATTGGGAATATAAAAATTCCCGTCCTCGAACAATGGGAATGGATCCAGTCCGCAGGCAGGATGCTGGCCAGTCGCGGCAAGAATGAAGGATGGTTGCTGTTTCTCAAGCAAATTGTAAATGACCTTATGTTCTTCCGGGAAGTAGAAAGGGAAATCTTTGGGCATCAGAGGCTCTTTACTGATCTCACCATACAGCAAGGCCATTTTCTCTTTGATATCAACTGCTTTCAGGTCATCCACCGAAGCAAGGGGTACCAATTGTGGGATCACACCCTCAAAACCCGGGGAAAATGGTCCGGGGAAAATATCAAAGGACACCCTTCCCCTTTCTAGGGATGAAGGCCCGAATTCCCAGACTTTGCATTTCATGGGAATCGCTTCAACCTTGAAGGATAATTGGGCCATCTCTTCATAAAGCAGGCTATTCAGCGCCCGGTTGTTGCGGGAACCGATGGGACGTTCTGTGGACAATAATTCAGAAAGATTCATATTGGGTTGCAAGGAAGGTTCTGTTGCAAATATATTATAAAAGCGTAAAAAAAATGAGGCCGTCTCAAAAGACTGAGACCGCCTCATTATATGATTCAATAATTTAATTAAAATATGGTAGCAGCCAATACCAGCGCCACGATGGACACCAGTTTAAGCAAGATATTGAGAGAAGGCCCGGAAGTATCCTTCAGGGGATCACCAACGGTATCTCCCACTACAGCAGCTATATGGGCTTCAGAGCCTTTCTTATAGGTTTGTCCATTGTGTGTAAAACCGCTTTCAATCAGTTTCTTGGCATTGTCCCAGGACCCGCCGGCATTGGACTGAAAAATGGCTAGCAGCACGCCGGAAACGGTAACGCCTACAAGCAATCCGCCCAATGCCTCAGGTCCAAGCCAAAGACCTGTAATCACAGGGAAACTCACAGCAATGACACCCGGAAGGATCATTTCGCGGAGCGCAGCCTTGGTGGAGATGGTTACGCAACGGGCATAATCAGGAGTGCCTTCAGCATCATTGAAGACCTTCACATCTTCGGCAGACCATTGCGACATGGGCTTATGATCGTTCTTCTTCAATACTGCCAGGGCTTTTTTCAGGGGTTCAATGGTATTGAACTGACGACGGACTTCTTCAATCATTGCCATTGCAGCATCACTAACCGCACGAATGGTAAGACCAGAAAAGACGTAGGGCAAAAGCGCACCAACAAAAAGCGTGGAAACCACTACGGCCTGAGACACATCGATGGATGTAATATTGGCGGCAGTCATATAGGCGCCGAAAAGGGCCAGGGCGGTAAGAGCAGCCGAACCAATGGCAAAACCTTTACCAATGGCTGCAGTGGTATTGCCTACGGCATCAAGTTTATCGGTTTTTTCACGAACATCAGGAGGCAATTCTGACATCTCAGCAATACCGCCTGCGTTATCAGAGATGGGGCCGTAAGCATCCACTGAAAGCTGAATACCAAGATTGGAGAGCATCCCGACAGCAGCGATGGCAATGCCATACAATCCGCTCAGGTTGAAAACAATCATGATTGTAATGGCGATGGTCAAAATGGGGATGATGGTTGAGAACATCCCAATACCCAAGCCTGAAATGATGTTGGTGGCACTTCCGGTAGTGGATTGACGGGCAATGATACGAACAGGAAGGTAATTCAATCCGGTGAAATATTCCGTAGAATAGCCGATGATCAATCCGGCTACCAAGCCAATCATCGAGGAAAGGAAGACATTGAAGGAGGTGATGGACCGTTCTATTCCACCATACAACAGGTCTTTGAAAATAATTTCATCTGGGAGGATACTGGTAATGAGGAAATAAGATAAAACAATCATCATTACTGCAGAAATTAATTGACCGCCATTTAAAGCTGATTGGGGGTTACCGCCTTCTTTTACACGAACAAAAAATGTACCCACGATAGATGAGAGAATCCCGGCAGCGGCAAGAAACATAGGCAGCACAACCGGTGAAAGGCCACTGAAACTATCATTATAGGTAGCGGTTAGCAGGGAGACCCCTAGCACCATCGCGGCAATGATGGAACTGACATAAGACTCAAAAAGGTCAGCCCCCATACCTGCAACATCGCCAACGTTGTCGCCAACGTTGTCGGCCACTGTAGCGGGATTCATCGGATGATCTTCAGGGATTCCAGATTCTACTTTTCCAACAAGGTCGGCACCAACATCAGCGGCTTTGGTAAAGATTCCTCCGCCAACCCTAGAAAAAAGGGCAATGGTGGAGGCACCAAATGAAAAACCAGTGATGATGGAAAGAATGCGGCTTACAGTAATGGGGGTTTCAAAACCAAAAATATTGGTATAGAGGATGAAAAGAAAACCCAGTCCAAGCATTCCCAGGCCGACAACACTCAACCCCATTACGCTGCCACCAGTAAAGGCGACCTTCAGGGCACTGTTGAGGCTTTTTCGGGCAGCATTGGCTGTGCGGACATTGGCCTTGGTGGCTATACGCATCCCAATAAAGCCAGCCAGTGCAGAGCTGGAGGCCCCCAGGATAAAAGAAAAGGCCACCAGCGGAGAAGACGTTTCCGGGTCAGCCACAAAAATTAACACCAGGGTTATCAATGCAATAAAAATCGCAAGGATTTTATACTCTGCTTTGATAAAAGCCATGGCTCCATCGGAAATGAAGGTCGATATTTTTTTCATTTTCTCATTCCCGACGTCCTGCTTATTGATCCAGGATGTCCGGAAAAAGGTGAAAATCAAGGCGACCACTCCGATCAGGGGTACAAGGTAAATCAAAAAGTTGTCCATAAGTGATTCATTAAATTGACATAGTTAGTTTCATTCATTGATTGGGTTGTTATTGGCTAAAAAACAACCGGATAAAAGAAAGGTTCAAAGAATCCTCATAATTTTATGCATTTGTTTAAGGGCTGGTTTGTTTGGCAATAACAAATTGTAAGAATTGACCTCCAAAATCCCAATCGAGCCAGGCTTTTACTTATTAATTTTTACCTTTGCTTAAAGCCCAAATATATGTATCTGCAGAAACTTACCCTGATCAATTTCCGTAATTATGCTGAAATCGCCCTGAAATTTTCATCAAAGTTCAATTGTTTTGCAGGGAATAACGGAACAGGAAAGACCAATCTGCTGGAAGCAATTTACTATCTTTCCTTTTGTAAAAGTTTTTCAAACCCCATTGATACTCAAAACATACTGTTTGAGCAGGATTTCTTCATGATGCAGGGGCATTACCAAATGGATGGCACAGAGGATGAACTTTATTGTGGGGTTAAACGTCAACAGCGCAAGGTTTTCAAGCGCAATAAAAAGGAATACGATCGCCTTTCTGATCATATCGGCCTGTATCCCCTGGTCCTTATCAGTCCCGGAGATGCGCAGCTGATTCTGGGTGGTAGTGAGGAACGGAGGAAATTTGTGGATGGGGTTATCTCGCAATATCAGCATGAATATCTGCATCACTTGATTAGTTACAACAAAGCCCTGTCCCAACGAAACGCCTTACTGAAAATGTTTGCGGAGCGGAGGACGTTCGACCCCGCATCCCTTGAGATCTGGGATGAACAGCTTGTTTTACATGGAGAAATGATTTTTGAGGAACGTAAAAAGTTTTTTGATGCTTTTCTTCCGGTATTCAATCAATATTATTCAGCCCTTTCAGGAGGGAATGAGTCGGTTAACATCGATTATCAAAGTACCCTTCTGGAAGGAGATTTTCAAGGGCAATTGATCAAGGCCCGGGAGAAGGACCGGGTCATCCAATATACTTCCGTTGGCATTCACAAGGATGAACTGTTATTTTTCATTCACGATGTGCCTGTCAAGCGTTATGGCAGCCAGGGCCAGCAGAAATCGTTCCTGATTGCCCTGAAGCTTGCCCAGTTTTCCTTTACCAGGGAGGTCAAGGGTTTTAGTCCAATCCTACTTTTTGACGACATCTTTGATAAGCTTGATGAAGAAAGGGTAGAGCAATTAATGAGATTGGTGAGCGATGACAGCTTTGGGCAGGTTTTTGTTACTGACACACATCTGGAGCGCCTGGAAAGCTTGTTCAGGAAAATTGGGGGGGAAAGCAGGATCTTTTTCATTGAATCAGGAAATATTACAAAAGTATCCCACCCAAACCACAAACAATAGGCTATGAGACATTCGAATCAGCAAACCCTCGGGGAGGTGATCAGGGAATTCCTGAAAAATTTTGGCTTGGAAGAAAAAGTGACTGAGACACGTATTGCAGAAGCCTGGGAAAAGGTAATGGGGCAAGGGATTTCAAGATATACCCAGCGCCTCAGCCTGAAGAACAAAACCCTCACTATTCAACTCAGTTCTCCTGCCTTACGACAAGAGCTCTCCTATGGGAAAACCAAGATCATCAAAATGATCAATGAGGCTTTGGAAAAAGAAGCCATAGATGACATTGAGATCAGGTAAAAAAAATCAGTGTTTACTAAGGAGGACAACAACATTCAAAACTTCTTCCTTGAATTTCCTTACGTCCAGCCAGTCGCTCCTCAAAAGTTCTCCGTTGATTTTCACATCTTTCACGCCGGCATTAACTTTTTCCGGATTGAGAATGGTAACCTTCAGCGTTTTTCCCTGATATTTCCTAACCACCTTCACTTTGTCCCAGTTAGAGGGTATTTTCGGGTCAAACCACATCCCCTTTAATCCTGTTTTTAGTCCAAGGATCCAATCGATTCCTATCCGTAACATCCAGACTGAGGTTCCGGTAAGCCAGGAATGGGAGGCCTGGCCTTCTGTTTCATGTTCGCGGCTGGTTACGTATTCTGAGAACACATAGGGCTCGGTATCATAACGGTCTATGCCAAAGGCTTCAGAAGAATTCCAAGGGAGCATTTTACTGTAGACCCGCCAGGCCTCCTCTACTTTGCCATTTATCAAAGCAGCAAGAACAAACCAGGCGCTGGCATGATTAAATACGGCGCCATTTTCCTTTTTCCCTGGCACACAGCGTGAAATTAACCCAATGGAGTCATCCACCTCTCTGAAGGCTGGCCAAACCAACTGCATCCCAGTATCGTTTTCCAGATATTGAAGACAACTATCAAGGGCAGCATTTGCCCTCTGGAAAGGAGCAACGCCAGAGATGACAGCCCAGGATTGGGCATTGAGAAATAACTTTCCCTGTTTCCCGGAATCTGATCCCACCGCTTCTCCATTGTCACGGAAGGCCCTGACATACCATTTCCCATCCCAGGCAACGTCATTAACAACCTGGCTAATCCTCATATAGGCTTTTTCCCAACGTTGTTTTACTCTTTGATCTCCTTTGTATTCCAGCAATTCCATGGATTTTTTCAGACTATAACAAAGGAAGAAAGCACCCCAAACCGTCTCCCCCTGCCCTTTTGGTCCGATATGATCAAGGGTATCGTTCCAATCACCTTTACGGATGCGCGGCAAGCCCCGTTCTGTTGTATCCCGGATAGCAAAATCAAGGGCTTTCACCAAATGATTGTAAACGGTATCCTCCCCCTCGTCATAAAAGGGGACTACTTCTTCAATAATAGAGAAATCAAGTGTTTCATTAAGGTATTCGATTAAGCCGAAAGGAATCCAGAGTGGCGTATCACTGTGATGGGTTCGTTCGCCATGATCGGTCAGTTTAAAAAAGTTATGTAAGGTTGAACCATCTGCAAATTGAAACCTCAGTGCATTCAGGATGCGAGACCTGACACGCCCCGGATCAACCATCACCATGCCAAGAATATCCTGAAATTGGTCACGGATCCCGGTACCGAAAAGCAAACCCCCATGATAATAGCCGGCATTGCGGGCCATGTCGAATGTCACTGCTGACTGATAAGGATTCCAGACATTCATCATGGCATTGAATTTCTCATCCGGGCTCGTAACATTCACATGAGAAAGGTAATGATCCCAATACTGTTTTACTTCAAAAAACTTGTTTTCAATAAAGGCATTGTTTTGATAATCTTTGAAATGGATGGCATCATAGGGATTTTTTTTCTGCTTATCAGCGACGGCAAGGACAATGCTGAAATCTTTTGTATCCGACTGTTTTATTTCAATTTCCGACTGGATTGCTACCACGGGGTCTCCTGCTGTAATCTCCGAATTATTCATCTTTCCAGATTCAACAGAGATTGGATTAGCTTCAGAGCGCCATTTACCAATAAATTTATCAAGACTTCCATCGAAACCGGTCAAGGGAAGGTTCATTGAAAAATACAGCTTATAATCCCAGGCAATATTAGGTTGCTCAACTGATGCGGATTTCTTGTTAAGGACCCAATAACGGCGGGTGGCTTCAAGTGCATGATGTTGATCATTAAACTTTATCTCGGTAAAGTGTTTATCGTTTGGTTGATTGATTATGTCGTTCAGGGCATTACCCATCATGAGCTCCTGAAAAGCAAAAACCTGAAGGTTTCGGGATTTATTGCTTTTGTTCTCTACCCTTACTTTCCAAATTTCACAATGATGGTCGCGAGGAACAAAATAGGTCAATTCAGACCTGACTTGCCTGAATTCGGTTACAATGGTCGTGTATCCCTGCCCAATCCGGGCTTCGTAGTGGTCATATTTTCGGTCAATGGTTGGCGCCCAGCTTAAAGACCAAAACTCCCCTGTCTCAGTATCCCTAAGCATCACATAGCGGCCAGGGCGATCCCACGGGAGACAGTTGTAACGCATTCGCGAAATGCGATTGTCACGAGGCGTATCCAAAAAAGAGAAGCCCCCTCCCCCATGAGAAACCATTCCTGCATAACGATCGTTCCAGATATAGTTGAACCAAGGCCTGGGAGTTTCCGGATCTGTTATTATAAATTCCCTTCCATCTTCGGAAAGGTAACCATATTTGTTTTTTATCATGATAAAATAAATAAGGTCAGTTTATAAGTTTTGATTTTGCGGGGATGAACAAGAACCTCAAAAGAATTATTATCAAGCAATTGAATTTCTTTTTGAATTATTTCTTCGAGGGTAACCTCTTCAACGGTTTTTAGCCGGGAATGCGCTCTTATTCTGCCGGAGACCGCCTCGCTGGTTGGATTGTAAATCCTAAGGACAAATTCCCGGCTATTTGATTCTGCCTTTTTAAGACATGAGAAGATTAATGACTCTGGTTCAATTTTCAGAAAACTCATTGAAGAACCTTGTTCTCCATTCAATTGACCCGTTTGAACCAGCCTCAGATCATAATTGAAGAGAAAAGCCTCCCTGTATACATTGCCATCGATCCAACTACCCCGGTGCGGGAAAAGGGCGAGCCTAAACTCATTACGCCCAAGCATCTGGGAACCTTTCTCAAAAGAATAATCCTGGGGTGCAGCCGGATTAATCTTGTACTCAAACGTTCGGAAAAGGGTTATTGCAATGGTTTTAAATTCATCGTTCAACACTTCGTATTCTTTAAGGCCATCCACTAATATGGCAAGCCCTTTAATGCCGTCATTAACATCAACAAAATGGTGCACGGGATAATCCATCATTGGCTGTTCGATCCAGCCTTTTGTATCTAAACGCTCCAAAGAACGGGCAGGAACATCAAACTGCCCCTCTCCATAGGAATATGATGCGTTAATCCCCGAAGGGAACATCAAGCGAAGACGATGGCTTTCAGATTGATTATCTACAATTACCCTGATGTCCAAATGCCTGCTTCCCCGGGAAAGGCCAACAACAAAAATCACTTTATTTCTCCGCAAAACACCAGAATCGTTATTTCTGGAGGCTAGATCTGCAGGCAACAATAGCTCATGAATAATCTCATATTCATTGTAGAGTATTCCATTGATCGTCTTATGTATTTTAGCATTCTCGTTCAACGTTGTCGTGAACGGTGCAACAGGTTTGTTAACCCATGCATGGCCGGACTCCCCTTCATCATAGAGGTATGCTTGATTTTTATATTCCACCAGAAGTTCCTTGTCAAAAACATTCAGGCTTCCATCCGGATTGATATGAACCTTCAGGTATTCATTTTCTAAGGCAAAATCAGATTCTGATTCAAATTCTTCCACTGTTTTTTCTGATGGTAAAACAAGCATACTTTTGAGCCCAAAAGAAGGTATGTCAGGTGTCTGAATGTAGGCACAATACCTGATCATATCGAAGTACATGGGCCGGTTAATCATTTGCTCCAAAATTGGCTGAGTGGCCTGCCGATCAACTAACTGAACATTACACTCATTTCCTGATCCGTCCAAAATTCTTAAGAACCCTTTATCGTATTTAGCAGGAATATCAATCCACACCTTAACAATCTCACAGCGGGTAAAATTAGTTGTGTTGACAGCAGTAATAAAAACAGCGTTTTCCCCGGCATTAAAGACGGAAGTATTCAATTTTTGGAGGAGGAATTTTAATGAACGGTCCAGAATTCCTTTAGAAATCTCAACTGAATGCTTAAACCGAATCATCATATCTTCGTGAATGCGGTCCAGAGAGCATCCTCCGATGGAGTCATGGGCGGAATTCTGAACGATAAACTCCCAGGCAGTCTCAGGATACTGGTCCAGGATATCGCGCCCCAGCCAGGCTGAAAAGACGTTAAAGGGCTCAGCAAAATACTGAATCCAGCGTTCTGCATCAAAATTGGCCTGCTTCAGATACATACGGGCAGAGGTCGTATAACCGAACAGGTTGCCGCAACGGTTATTGTTCTGGGTGCTTCTGCGTTCGCCCCTTACAACCTTCAGTGATTCAGTGTCAACATCCTTTGCCAGGGCATCTGCATATTCTTCCAGGGTAGAATGAATAACATTAAGGTGGGGCATCTTCTCCCTTATGTCACGGATAATTCTTATGGTTTGGGCGTTTGGCCCTGAAGAGTCATGACCCTCCATCCATATTTTATGCCGAGTAGTGAAATCATCAGCCTGGTCAGCAATAATCTTTTTTACCTGAGGCTCAATACGCTCCGTGTAATAATCAGCATGTGGTGAGATAATGAAATAATCCTCGTCTTTTTGTTTGGAATCGGCAAAATGAAAGGGAGTCCCTTTGCTTCCCCAAGGATATTGAAGGTCTTCAAAAACTTCGTTATGAATCACCGGCCGATAGATATAAAAATAAAAATTATACCTAGGCATGGTCGAAAAGCGGGAGCTGACCATTCTGGTACCATCAGCTCCCTCCCAAAGGAATTCTGCTTTGGGGCTGTCAATTGAATTTACACCCCTGTAAAACATTATCAAGTCAACACCAAACTGCTGATATATTTGGGGAAGCTGTGAGATCTGCCCCCAACTAAAAGGAGAATAACCTATTTTTGAAACTCCCCCTAAATCCCTGCTAATTTTGTGCCCAAGCAGCAAGTTCCGGATAAGGTTTTCGCCTCCCACCTGGAATTCCTCAGGTAAGATATACCAGGGACCGTGCAGCAAACGGTTTTCTTTTGTTAGTTGAATGATCCGATCGCGGTTTTGGGGTTTGATTTCAAGATAATCCCTTAAAACAATGGATTGACTGTCGAGATGGAAAGCCCGGTATTCTGGTTCTTTCTCAAGGATTTCAATCACAGCATCGATCATGTCAACCAGCATTTGCCGATTTCTCTGGTAAGGGAATCGCCACTCCCGGTCCCAATGCGTGTTAGATATTATGTAAAAAACTGATTCAGAAGCCATTTAGTTAATCTGGTTAGGTTTGTAGTTTTTTAAAAACCTATTAATTGAAACTGCTTACAGGTCTAATCCTTTAAAAACAAATTATACTCAATAAGGGCCTGTGGAATACCACCAGGAAGAATGTGGACTGCTGCTTCAAGGTCATGTTCAGAGGTTTCTGCAAATGGAACAGCAACACAACACCCAATGCCTGCCGCCCTTATGGCGATCGTCCCGCTTTGGCTATCTTCAAAACCAATGACCTTGCCAAAATCCTCCGGAAGAATGTTGGCCTGATGGAGTGCAATACTGTAAAGATCCCTGTGGGGTTTGAGACGAATTTCACTGGAATTCGATGCAGTAATAAATGCATCATAAACATTATTAGGGTCTTGAAGTTTTTGAACAATCGCTTTCTTACGAGTATCAGAAAGAAGGCTTTGCTCTATAAAATCACGGATTATCCCAAATACTTCATGAATAACGATGTCAGCTTCATAACGAATGGAAGAGGTTACCAATCCAAGCTTTGAGGGCTTGTTTTCAAATTTTTCTCCCAAGATTCTTAAGGAGTTCTCTATTTCAGAAATGTCCTTTTTTTTGCTTTTTCTTCCGATTTTAAGTTCCAGTTCCTTTTTCAGGTATTCAGCAAAAACAACTGCTTCTTCACCCAACCACCCCTTAAGCAATGGAATCAAAACATGTATTCCGGGCATGGGCGATATGACTTGTCCATATTCTCCGGAATCACCAAAGATTTCTTTTTTTACCTTTACCCCCTCCCCATTATTCAAGCGTGAAAGAATTCTATGGTATATCTCATAATAAATATCAATCCCTATATTAACCCTATTCATAAAACCGCTTGTATTCAATTTCCCGGCAAATTTTCGAATAACCTCATCAGGTTCCTTTGCCGAGGTCAAATCTTCAACGGCTCTTTCTAAACCCGTTTTTCTAAGATTCTGAATAACCTCCAATTTGCGATTAGGGTCATTTCCATATTTCAAAGTCCACAGGGCGGCTTCTAAAAAAGCAATTTCAATTTGCTTATCATCGAGCAAGCTTTCATACTTGTTAATAAGATATTCAATATGACGTGTGGTACTGTTTCCAATAATATGTGGAAAATCAGCGCTGGGATTGAGTCCAATCCAATCTTCTCTTTTGATTTTGCCACTCATCCTTCTTACCATTTGCTCAAGGGAATGGATACAAAGCACCTCAGTTGTGGTAGTAGTCCCATCCATATCCATAAGTACGGCATTAATGTCCTTTACTTTTTTAAGAGGAGAAGCCAATAGATAATACTCTTCTGCAGGAAAGACATAGCCGGGATTTTTCACCACGGCGAAGGTTCCTCTCATGGAATTGACCTTCTCAACAATGTATTTAGCGTTCTTTAACATCCGAAAAGATAATTGATAATAAAAAGTTATATAAAAAGTTGCTTGCCAGCAAAAAGCAAACTGTTTACCTCCTCCATACTTTCACCCTCTGCATAAACCCTTGCCATTGGCTCAGTTTCTGAAATCCTGATCAACAACCACCTGGGGTTGCCTTCAAGTCTAAATTTAAGGCCATTGGTAATGCCCCGGCTGTTTTTAAAGGTTTTTATTTCCAAAACCCGGAATCTAAAAACTTTTAATGGAGGCATTCTTTCAATAAATGGCAAGATTAAATGCCTTTCAGTATTGGTTGTTTTCACATCGATCCGGGAATAACAAACCTCACCAAATTCCTTACGTTTCCTTTTCAAAAAATCTGAAAGCTTGTTTTCACCAGAATCGGTAAGCATTTGAAGGAACATAAATGCAGAGAAAATACCATCACGATCAGGAAGATGATTAAAGAATCCAAACCCTCCTGATTCTTCTGCTCCGAAAACGGCGCCATTTTTTACCATGGCTTCAGAAACGTATTTGAAACCAACCTGGACATCATGCACTTTCACTGGCAAGTCATCTGCTTGAAGCGATGACACTTTTTCCGTCACGGAAGAAGTTTTTACAAGGCCTCCCAATTGTCCAAATTTTTCCACCATGTATTCAGAAAAAAACAAGATCACCTCCTGAATATTGACCCAATTCCCGTTTTCATCCATAATTCCAAGCCGGTCTGCATCACCATCTGTGGCAAAACCAATGGAGAAATTTCCTTTTTTAAGTTCATCAGAAAGAGGTTGAAGATTCTTTTCAATTGGTTCAGGAATGCGTTTGTAAAAGTCGGTAGCGGGTTTACAAAAGATGGACTTACAATTCACACCGTTCTTTAGGCAAATATCTTTAATCAGGCGCATGCCAGCCCCGCCCATCGAATCAGTTAGCAAGGACAAACCCGATGATGCGATGCGTTTTAAATCAATGTTCTTTTCAATGTGATTAATATAGAGTTCAGAGAAATCAATCTCTAAAGGATGACAATCCTTTACGGAAGGTTGCTCAGAATCGATTAAACCTTCCACGAGAGCGGTTTCTTCCAAACTAAACGGAGCACCAGCAGAAGTTTTAAATTTGAGTCCATTATACTCTGGCGGATTGTGTGAGGCTGTGATCATAACTCCTGCGTTACAATCATTTTGGTGGGTATAAAAGGAAAGGACTGGCGTAGGGATTATTCTATTTGAAAGAATTGCAACAATTCCATTAGCAATTAACACTTTGGAGAATTCCAGTGCAAACAAATCAGAATTACGCCTCCCGTCAAAACCAACGGCAACCTTGGGTTTGTTTGTTTTTCGAAGCAGATATAAGGAAAATGCCTGGGCCACTCTCCGGATGTTCTCCAGATTTAGTTCCTCGTCAAGCAGTCCACGCCAGCCATCCGTTCCAAAGACAATTTTATGTGCCATTAATTTTCGATGTTATGGATTAAGCTTTTTCGGATCTCCTGGTATTGGACTTCACGGATGGAACTACACTTTTTTATGGAAAGGGCTGCCACAGCCCCACATGCTTCTCCGGTAGCTGCAGAAGTAGGCATAATGCGTAATGCAGCATGTCCTTCGCGCGTGGCACCGATACAACGGCCAGCGGCCATCAGGTTCTCAACATCCTTAACCATTAGTGACCTAAGCGGGATTTCATACCACTGGCCTTCTCCCAGTTCATCCATGCGGCTTGTTTCACCCGATTGTCCGTGAATATCTATCCCATAACAACCACGGGCAATTGAATCCTCAAATCTGGCCCCGGAAAGGATATCCTCTCCAGTCACCATATAGTCCGCCAATGCCCTTCTTGTTTCACGGACACCTACCTGAGGCGCTGTATCAATTAAAAAAGCATTCTCAAATCCAGGAATTTTTCTCTGAAGAAAATCAACCACCATTGCAACCTGCTTGTGCCCTGTTCTTTCCGCAAATGTCAGTTGCTCTGAACTTGAGGCATCTATGTTCAGAATATTAGTTGTATTAAATGAAGCTTCACCAGTGGAAGCCATGGTAGTAAAAAAAATGTATTCAATTTCCTTTGGCATCTCATGATTAGCCTGAGCTTCTTTTATTAAACCTTTAAACCCTGCAATTGAAATGATTTGTTCAAAATTGAATTCGAAATCCATCCATGGCAAAAAATCATTGGGGTTATTCTTACAGTATTCCGCTGTGCGCCTAACATCAATTCCACCCATGCGGAAAAACAAAGTCATGGCCTGTAACTTCCCGGTTTTCTCATCTCCCTTAAGCCAGGGAAATCCACCAAGAACAATCAGTTGTGCATCACCTGTTGTGTCAATGAATTGTTTGGCAAAAACAGTACTTAACCCAAATCTGTTTGCAATGGTTATACTTTCAATGGTTTTGCCTTCAACATTAACCTTGACCACATCGCTGCTAAAAGCAATGTCAACACGGACTTTTCGAAGCAGATCAAACGCAGTAGCCCTGAATGCCCAGGCATAAAAACCATTATCGATCATGCCACCCAAATTACTCATTCCGGCTTCCAGCTCCCAAAAAATCCCCTTTACCAAATCAATGTTCCCTGCTTTTGACTTCATAAAAGGAGATACCATTCCTGCAGAGGACATTCCACCAAGGAATGGATAATGTTCAATGAGCAGGACAGATGCCCCCATTGAGGCTGCCTTTACAGATGCTGCAATACCTGCAATTCCGGCTCCAGCAACAACGATGTCATATTTATCTTTTGATTGCATCAACAAACCACCTTGTAATTAAATGCGGACGAGTAATGGCGCTTCCTACGACAACAGCCCATGCTCCAGCCTTAAGTGCACTGAAAGCCAATTCAGGTGTGTTAATTCGCCCTTCAGCGAACACCGGATAATCCTCTCCAAGGTTTTTCACCAATTGTTTTATCAAATCAATATTAGGTTCATCCAATGCCTGATTTTTTGTCTCAGGCGTATACCCATTTAATGTTGTGGATACACAATCCGCACCTGCTTTTTTGCATTCAAGGGCTTCATCAAAAGTGGCTATATCCGCAATAATCAGGCATTTTCTTGTTTTTTTTACCTCACGGATGAATTCCGGTCCATTAGCGCCTTCCTTGATTCGGGCAGTACCATCAATGGCCACCATGTCGCAACCAGCTTCAATAAGTTGATCAACTTCACGATAGGTCCTTGTAATACAAACACTCCCATCCTCAAAAATTGATTTTACAAGACCAATCACAGGCAGTCCAACCTCACGAACAATCATTCTTGCCTTTTCAACTCCTTCGGTACGAATGGCAGCTGTCCCGCCCATTTTTGCAGCTATTGCAAATGCGGTTACGCCTTCAGGCGAATTAAAAGGCGAATCACCCTCAGCCTGACAACTGACTATCAATTGGTGTTTGACAATTTCAAAGAATTTCTTACTATTATTCTTCATCCAGGGGAATAATTTCAGGTTGGACTGGAATCATCAGCAATCTTGCTCCATAATTTTTCCAGATAAATTGGGCAAAGCGATCTAATTCTAAATTAAATGACATGTCAGTTTTTGATAAGGGTATTTTTTCCAAATGAAAACTGCAAAAAAGTCCAATAGGCGTTTCAACCTTACGATATATTTTAAAGCTGGGCATATCTTCCGGAATTTTGTCCGTGATAAAACAATGCACCAGCACATCGGCTTGGAAATCCTTCGCTGAAAAAAGAATTTTAAGTTGTTGTTCATCTGATAGATCATGGATTTCCTTTCCAGTAACGAAAAAATGCCCTTGACGTCCAAAGAGTTGAATTTGATTAAAATTACGCCTTTCAAATCCAATGGGTATTACATGAAAAAGAAAATCTATATTAATCCGATCAATTTCTTCCCAAAGTGCCCGCTTAAAAGCTTCGGGATGGAGCAACAGCTCTTGTTCATTTTCAAAAAGAACACCAAACCTTTGGCTGCGAATGGAATCAAGAAGACCTAAATCCAGATCATCATTTAAACGCTCATCCTTCGTAAAAAGACATGACAGGCTTTCCGTGACTTTCCCTCCCGGAAAACCAAATTTGTTTAACAACAGCACTGTTTGACCCTGTTGAATTAGTTTTGAAGCCAGGGCAATTCCTTTTGCATTGGCACCCCAAATGATATGATCAAAATTGCTCCTCATATCAACGTTTTTTCACAGCCAGAACAATCGCATTATCAGTTGGGGTCAGGTCTTTCAGGTCGAATTCTATCAGTGATAATATCTGAGAAATCTCAATAAGCCCGGATAAATCAATAATTTTCCCTGAGACAACGACGAACACATCAGGCATTAATTCCCCTCCATCGCCATAGGATCTAAGTTCTTCGATCAATTGGCTAATTACCGTTTTAACCCCAGATACATTACTTTTTCTCCAAACCACATCATCAAACCGGCGTTTTACTATCCCATCACGGGTCAAAACCACTGCAGGATTGAGTTTTTCCTTCAATATTCCAAAGAAGTGAGACTTAACGGTTTCATAACCAGCCAATCTAAGCAGATTCGTTTTCCCTTGAATCTGAACCATCTTTGGTTCCACTTTTAACGCTTCTGAAGCAACTAACTTAAGCTCACCGTCATCCAATTGCTCGCTGGTTTCCCTTGAAGCCAAATCGCTAGAACCTGTTGCAATTGCTACTACTTTTTTGTTTGCGTTATCTATTTCCACTTGAACTTCAACAGTTCCTGGTTTTGCCCCCATAGCAATGACAGATTCTGATGCTGCCTGACGAATGGCAATAATTTCCTGCTCGCTTGGGTTAATGATTGACTTTTCAACCGTGTCCCTGATCATGCCCATTGCTGCACCAATAGCTGAAATCACTTCAGAATCAGGAGCAATTTCATGCTTAATTTTAAGGTACTGAGCAGCATGAGGTACCAAAGCGCTGGCTCCGCCACCTCCTCCATAAAGCGTCAAAAAGTTCTTGTCCAGTTTATATTCCCTTGCCAAAGATCTTATGACCTTTTCAATTTTCTTACTACAATTCAACAGAATGTCCTCAGCAAACTGATCTGGGTCAGCATTCAAAATCTTGGCAACACTTGAAACCGCATTTTTGACAGCATCAAGGTTTGCTTTTCCATGTCCGAAATCTTTTACCAAACCTTTGAAATATGAAGCAGCACTGGGTGTAATCGTAAAATTACCATCTGGCCGAACTACCTTTAGGTAATCTTCCGGATCCCCCTCCTTGGGGCATATGGTTTCAACCTTTATTTCAGAAAAATCGGGATTATCGGCATAAGCTGAATAGGAAAGATTGGCAATGTGGGCACTGCGGGGACCAACATCCACAATTTTGCTTCCAGATATACGGGGTATTGATCCTCCACCAATTCCAATAGTACGAACATCTATGGTTTTTATGCTTAACCTGTTCTTTCCAATTTGTGCAGCTTTAACCTGGGGCATTCCATTTTTTATTACTGAAATATCCGTTGAAGTTCCACCAACCTCAAGAAAAATGCCGTCAGAGATCCTGGCATACATTAAGGCTGCGGCTACGCCTGCTGCAGGTCCTGAAAGCATAGTAAGTATTGGACGTTTTCGCATCTCCTTAATATCCATGATACCCCCGTCAGAACGCATGACCATCAGGGGGGCCTTGACACCACTTTCCTTAACAGCTTGCTCCGTCAAGTTTGCTGTTTCAATCATCTTAGGCATCATGCTGGCATTGACCACCGCTGTGCGAGTCCTCACCCTAATACCATAAAGTTGTGACAAGTCACACGCGGCAGTCGCATTTAAGCCAATACTTTCCGCAACCTTTACAACCAGTTTTTCATGCTGATTGTCATCAGGTCCAAAAACCTCAGTAGCTACAAATACTTGAGCCCCTTCATTTACCAGGGCAGAAATAGCTTTCTCGATTTTTTCTTCCGTTAGGATATCCGTTGTATTAATAAATCGAAAAAAAACAGGAAGTTTTTTACCCGGAGCAAGAAAAACATCATCCAGAAAGGCCTGCCTTTTGGCAAGCCGACCTTCAAGGCCTCTTCCCATTGCAATAATCCCAACCGGCGCAACATCTCCCTCAAGCAAAGCATTTGTGGCTTGTGTAGTTGAATGAGCGATAAGCAGAATTTGTCCAGGGTTTATTTTGTTTTCCTGTATCAGTTTTTGCATAGAGGCAATGACCCCTTCGGCAACCCCCTGTTTTGAGTTATGGGTAGTCGGCACGCTGGCCTTCCCCAAAATACTAAATTTTTCAACATCCACTGCCACTGCATGGGTGAATGTGCCTCCTACGTCAATACCTACCTTAATCTTGCTCATACTTCTAAAGGGTTAAGGTCAAAAATAAATAATAGCTGCCGCAAGGAGACCCAAGAGTGCAAAAGCCCATGAATAGGGTAAGGTATTATAGAGAATTTTCTGAACATCTATTTTCATTTCATTTGCAATCCAAACGTTTTGAAGGTTTGTGGGGTCAGAAATACCCTGCAATTGCCCCACCGACCATAACATACCAAGAATAGCTCCGGAAGGCATTCCTGCAGCCATAAGCACGGAAGCAATCCCAAAACCCATGCCCCATACATTTAATGGCCCTCGGTATAATGCTAGCGGGGCAAGAATCGTAAATATCAGCACATACTGCCAACCTGAATTGGGTACGATTTGTTTCACAAAAGGGACCATAAGCTCCCTCACCGGCCAAATCTCAGTACTATAATGGGTCATCAGAATCTCAGGTGTAATTGTACTTGGTCCCCTAACAGAAACCAGAATCCACCCAATGCCGAACATCAGGATCACTGCAGGAAGGACCACTGATGAACCTTCTATAAGTGATTTCAATAAAATATTGATATTATTCTGCTTGTAGGTGATCAGATACCCATATAAAATGGCAAGAATAAAGGCAGCTAAAAAATTCACTTTGAAAACAAGGATAAGGATCAAAGGGATAACTGGTGTAAAAATGGAAGCCCAGTGTAATGGATTCTGACTGCTGTTACGAAATCTCCAGGCCCTGAAAACCGCATTCAGGAATAAGATCATTATGACAGCAAGCACCAAATAAAAAACGACCTTCCCAAATATTTTTAATGTCTCCCGAAGTTCAGGAGATAAATCGGCGGAAACAGCCCAACGGGTTATAATCACAAAACCTAGTCCCACAAAAACCAGAATCAGAAAATTTTTGAGAATATTCCAAAATGCAAGTGAAAATCCATCACGATAAAGTTGTATAACAATGTATATTAAAGATCCTGTAAAGGCAATACCGAAAATGATAAAAATAAATCTTAAAACTTCCTGCTGGTTTAAATTAAGCGAAGTCATGTAAAGTGCCCAGTTACCCACGTTAAACATTCCACCCAAGCTTACACCCATGAGCATAATTACTGAAGCAGTAAGGCGACTGATTCCAACTGAAGTCAAAATGGGCAAAACAATGGCTCCAACCATGATCATCGCTCCCAAACCACCTAGGGTTGTAAATAACAAAATAATAAATATGAACATCACCAAGGCAATAACTAAGGGGTTATCGCCCGAAAGTTCAGCCCCTTTTTTGATAAATCCTTCTGCAATACCCGTTTTTTGCATTAAAATACTCAGCACCCCTCCAAACATTGAGATAACAATTGGTTCAGCAAGCATAAGGGAACCTTCTCCCATAACATACTTGAAAATATCGTTGGGGCGAATCCCTGCAATCAGTGAAACAGCAACGGCCAAAACCGGCATGGCCAGCAATGCCGGCCAAATGCGTTTTGACATCATGGCTGTGATTACAATAAAAACAATTAATAGGGCCAAGCCCTGCAGCGTTTGCATAAGATGCCTTGTTAAGGTTCGTAAATCCTCATAAATATTTCCTCATACTCCCTCAACCCTTCGAAAAAGAAAAACACTTCTCCGCCTATTCCATGTCTCCTGTTTTCATCAATCATAAAACCCAGAAGTTGCCGGGAGGGTTGTATAGAATCTACCCGGATCAATATTCCCGGGTAAACTAGATGTCTCTTCTCAGGCAGAACATATTCAATATTTGATGCTAGGGTACGCTCATAGGATAAACTATCCTTTCTGTATACCTGAGGAACAACCATATCCACGTATCCAAAATTAATCCAGGTCGGCCAATCTTGAAGGTACTCTTCCTTTGACCAGGGGAATATGCTGGGTGCCATAGAAACAATACAATTTGGATCGCTGGCTTTAACTTCCCCATAAAGGCGCTTCATAAATGCATTAAGTCTTTCTGAACGCCACTGGATCCAATTATAATCCTTATGATAGTCCGGGGGTGCGGCCCCAAAATGATCCAGTTTATAAGCTTCAATTATTTCGGCATTATACCCACCTTCTGATGGCATGGCTGGCAATCGGTCATCCCCTTGAATCCCATCAACGTCGTAATTGTTGACTACTTCGAGAATTAATGAAAGCAAAAAGTCCTGTACCTCTTTGTCAAGAGCGTTCATCCATTCAAATCCATTCTTAGAGGTCAACTCCCCCTCAGCATTCAGGGAAGCCCACTGTGGCTTATATTGGAGCAATACACCTCCATTCTCCTGAAAAGAGGAAGAGAATCCAAATTCAAACCATGCAAAGACTTTTATGCCATATTTTTTTGCTTCCTCGATCACTTCCTGCAGAGGGTCCCGGCCGGTTTGATCCGGGTCTAAATCCGGATCAATTTCAATTCCTGTCAACTGCTTCATAACCTGGCTGCGATAGGTAGTCATGGCTTTATTCCAGGTGACAACAAAAATGGTATTAAGGCCAATCTTATGGCAGTAAGCCACTGCATCCTCAATTTTTCCCTTTGAAAAAAGGGCATCGGAAGCCACATTGGTAAGCCAGACCCCCCTGACTGGTTCTTGGTAGCCCATTACATACTTCTCTTCAACGGGATTTTCGTCCGGTTGGCGATTAACCCGAACACAGGAAGTCACAATTAACACTATTGATATCACAAAGACAAAAGGTCTCATCATTCTTAGATTTAGATCATCAGGTTTTCCAGAAAAGTTTCTTTCTCACAAAAAAAACTGTAACAAAAATCATGATCGTCGTTAAAAGCAATCCCCTGAATACTCCGGCCCACTTCCATATTTCATGCATATGGTCCAGTGGATTTTGCAACTGAAGCGCCCCTAAAACAGGAAGGATTAAATAAGCAACCAGAACGTAAGCCAGCATAGGATTTTTTCCAATGGACAAAACAGGCCGCCACCAGGAAACGCTCCGAGACTTATTATGAAGCAAATGGAAAGACAGGTAAACAAAAATTGAGAATCCAGTCGTAAGGAAAAAGTAGCTGTATGTGGCAGGATCTTTCTTGATCCCTCCTTGCCATGCCTCAAAAACCAAGCCAAGAAGCACCCAGAAAATGGCAAATAAAACCAATTTCTTATACAGATTTATATACCCTAACTCCTTGACAATGAAGCTAATAAATATTAAAGTCAAAAGAAAAAGGTTCACGAAAAGATTCAATAGTAGAAATCTGTAATAAAGTCCAAAAAGGTTTCCAACAATCAATAAAATCATTGCAGCACCTAACAGTAAAGACTTATTAAAGGGAACAATAGGCTCTGATCTATTGTGTTTAATAACAAGATCACCAACAATGGTTCCCGGGAGAAAAATCATCAGATATTTTAAATAGTCAGGATGGTAAAATATTGTTTTGCCATTCTCAATGCCGATGCTTTGCAAAAGATTCCCAAAGGCTGGGATTTGGTCAGCAAGCCACCAGAGTGGCAAAAAATTCCATAAATCATTATTCCAGGAGCCTTCAATATCCCGGGAAAGCCAAATGCCAAAATAAAGGGCAAGAATTCCAAGTCTGACAAGCATATTGTTCCGGGTAATAAGCCAAATTAATCCACCCCAGAATGCCATATTGGCCAAAACCAGAATAATTATGTCATAATTTTGCAATGAAAATGGCAGATCAAACAACCGTGCCCTTATCAGGCACAATAAAATCAACAGCAAATATCCAGCTGTATTCCACCATTTTCCGCTTAAGGAAAGCTTACTAAAATCAAGGAAAGCGAGAAAAAATCCCCCAAAAGCCAGGACAGCAAGCAAATTTGCCCAATAACCTGCAATAGCTGGATAATGAAACAATGAAAGATGCCCTAGCATTATGGCAAAAAACCACAATTTCAAGGCACGAAAGAAAATTTTCCTGCCAATGGTTCCCATCTGACTTCCCTTATCGATGTTTTTTTGCAAAGAGAAGGGAACGGACATTCCCATGGCAAATATGAACAAGGGGAAAACCAGATCAACCCATGTAATTCCAGGAAAAGACGGATTAAATACAAAGTCAGGAGGGCTGATTTGGGCATGAAACAGCCAGCCTGGCAATTCATCATTACGAGATATGGTACCCGAGAGTACCATACCCAAAATTGCCAAACCCCGCAAAAAATCCAATCCTGAGTCCCTGCTCATAAAAGCAATTAACTGGTATATTCTTTATTGAAAATCAGGAAAAATTGCTGGCCCCGGATAAAAAGCCCTGATCACTTTTTTTATTCTTTCATCTCCCAAAGGGGCATCATAAAAGAAAGCTTCACCGGTAATTCCCTTACTTCGGTTAATCATAATTTTTTTGGCAATCAGTTCAGCATCTGTAAGCCCCGCAGAACTCTGGAGAATGATACCCGGAACCAGACGTTGAAGGTTTCCGTCACCATGACTGGTAAAATAGTTTAGAACTTCATTTATTGTTGAGAGATAAGCTGATTCCGTGTATCGATAACACTGAACAGAAAGAATTTCAACCACACCATCATCAAGCCATACCGGCCATTCCTGCATTAGATTATCAAAAGCCCAGGGGTAGGGATTGGGTGATGAGGCAACAAAAATATTGGGTTTTGCTTCTTTTACCGCGTCAAACAAGTCAATTGCAAACTGGTTAAGAATATCAGCTCGCCACCTTACCCAGGCACTGTTGTTGAAGTTAGCCGGCGGATCAGTTCCTCCATGTTCCGTCCGGTAACGGTTAACCGTATATTCATCATATCCTGAATTTCTGGGCATTGCAGGCATGCGATCATCTCCCTGGATTCCATCAATGTCATAGTTCTCAACCGCTTCTAAAACCAGGTCAATCATAAATTGCTGCACGGCAACATTGTAAGCATTATAATAATAGTCAGAATTATTATAATTTGATTGGGATCCAAAACTATTGATGCCAACCCAGTCGGGATGCACTGAAAGGATGGGGTCATTCTCAGGAGTCGGTGGCGTGCCCCACTTCGCCATAAATCCATATTCGTACCAAAGGATTACCTTCAAGCCTTCAGCATGGGCTTCCTCAATGAGGTCAGCAAGCGGATCACCGCTTCCACCTGTATATGAGCTAAAAAGGGTTTGTTCAATACTAGTGTATGATGAATGATCGAGTAATACCTGGCTTGGATACAAGGTTTTTGTCTGGGCCCAGGCACCAACGTAAAGCGTATTGAAATTTAATTCCTTGGCAAGGGCAACTCCATTTTTTATGTGTTGATAACTGGTCAAAAATGTTGAGTGCCATGGAGGTGCAATCCAAAATGCACGAATCCCGGTTTCCTGTGGCAAAACGGTCGTCGTCAGTGTAAAAACATTCTGCTGGCCCGCTTCAGATTTTACAGTAATGGTCAATGGCTCACCTAAATTCACCCGGCTACCCGATTCTGGCTCAACCGTTGCAAAAGGAGAAATTGAAAACTCAACCAAAATTTCTGACAAGTCCGTTCCAAAAGGAACTTCCAGAGAGATGCTTTGACCAGAAACACTACCCGTCCGGAAAAGCTCAGGAAAGGAAACAGAGATTAATTCATTCTCAGTACTGGCTTCATATCCAACATGCACAATGTAAGTGACCTGTTTATTATCTTTCTTTACAGTGAAGCCTAAGGGTTGCGAAAAGTCATAGGGGTAGCCCGAAGGAGGATTCAAAGTGGCTCCCTCCGTGAAGGTAACTGTTGGCTTGAGGTTGTTTAAACTTCCTGAACGGGGAATTTGAGCCGAAATTTCTTTCGCCGTATGGTCAATTTGCCCGACTATAACAGGATTGAAATCTTCAAAATTAAAACTAAGAATTCTTAATTGCACCGTATCTTCCCCATTGGGATCAGGGTCCGGATCTGGATCCTTTTCGCAGGAAAAGAAAGCAGGAATAAAAAGAATCGCCAAAGCGGCTGCCAAAAACCAGTACCTTCTCATTTTAAAAATATATTTCAAAAAAAGGCTGCCAGTAGGATTCAATACATACCGGCAGCACTTATAAAATTCTAATTGGAAAATTCAAGAACAATAAAACCATTCAAAACTGTAAAGCCCATCACCCTCGGTTTTCCTTCAGTAGAAAAAGCTACTTCATTACCAGCACTGATCCAAACATCAGCAATGTTTCCAAATACCTTGGTATAAACAATTTTTGAAGTAATATTTTCATCCGTCAGGGCTTGTAAAGCTTCAACAATATCAGCACCATCCGTTATGTTCACTACCTGCATATAAGCACCATCTGCCAGCCATTCCTTATTAATGGTATAAGTCAGGTAGCGGCCGTCATTGTATAAGAAAACGTTTGGATCATAAGCCCGGAATGGAATTATCGCATCAGGAATTTCATAAAGAACCTCTCCTTGCAGATTTATTACAGCAATGCCCATTTCTGCACCTGAGACCAGGAATAAATCACTTTCTCCAGGAATTTGATTTATACGCCCATATTGCCCAATACGGGCTCCTTCAAGAGGGTTTACCGTCCAGATGGCGGGTTCAGCTGAAGGCACTCCATCCGTAAACCCCCAAACGTAAAACTGGTTCTGCGGGTTGCTAAAAGGGAAGTTGGATGCAATGATGTATCCATTGGTGGCAGGGTCACCCACAATGGAAAGAGCATCTCCCAGGCGAATCGATACAGCTGGGGAAACAGGCTCTCCAACAACCCATTCAAGGATCACTTCAGGAGTTTCATCGGCAACATTGTCCCACTTATAAACCTTAAACAACTGATCCTGAGTGTTAACCATGTTGCAACCATAAACAGCATCTCCAACAAATTTGGCATCACTGATTACCCAAAGACCCCCTGAAACACCGTCCATACTCATGGAAGACTGGTCGCCACCAGCTTCCACATCCCAGTAATACATATTGTTCCCTTCCTTCCGGGTGGGAACGACAACATATTGCCCGTTGAAAGTGGCTCCCCTTGATTCGTTGCTGTTAATCACAGAAGGCAGGAACCCTGAAGCGCTCGATTTATCAATCAACACACTGGTATTCTCTGGATTAAAACCTGCCTGCGTCACGTTGGCAACAAATTCATATTCACTGTTACTCCCGGCAAAAGAAAGTGTCATGACAGGACTGGCATCGAGGTCAATGGTATCTGTTCCTGCTACTACCGGTGATACCTCCCAGGTGGTCCCGGCAGGAAGTACCTGTACATTTGAAATCTTGATAATTTTTGACTGAAGATTATTCAATGTAATGGTAATTGTTTTCGCAATGATGTCAATATCAACTTCATAATCCTCACCTGTGGAGGCTGATTCCGCAGAAAGGCCCGTTAACACCGGATTGGTGGGTTCAGCTCTTTCAACAGTTACCTGGTAGGTGTTACTAAGATCCCCATTGGTGACCACAAAATTTCTGGGATTCGTGAAGTCAAGCGTGGATCCTGATGTTGGAACTACGTTGGCCCCTTCTGATACAGTAACCTCAACGGTAAGGATAGTCAAATCAGTCTCATAGGGAACGGCTACCAAAATATTGGTGCCATCAATAGCCCCATCAACAACAGCGTTTCCTTCAGCACCTGCATTGGTTATTTTAAAGGCTGTGATTAAAGCCTCCTTGGGTTCTGGATCATCTTCAGGCTTACAAGCATTGAAAATAAATGCAGAAGTAAGAAGCAATGAAATTCCAAATAAAGCTCTCAGAGTCGTTTTCATAATCATTGGGTTTTTGATTGAGTTAGGTTTTTCTGATTAGTTTCCACCATCCCACCACACGCGGGTATATTGGCTGTCACCCCCCATACGAGCAACGGCAGCATCATAATTTTCAGTGTTATAACGGCGCTCATTCACTGGGTAAGGCTTCCTTCTGGGCATTTCCACATTACCCGGATAATAAAACACCAGGGGCTGTATAGCAGGCACACCCGTCTGCCTTACAAGTGCCCAGGCCTCAGCACCGTTTGGATAAAGAGCAATCCACCGCTGGGCGTAAATTTGCTCAAGGGCACTGGAAGAATTAAAAGCAGCAGGACCTTCCAGGTAATCCTGGATGACGCTTTCTTCTGTAATTCCCAAAAGATTCATGGAAGCACGTATGCCATCCTCATAAAATTGCTCGGCGCTCCCCACAATGAATCCTTTTTGGGCAGCTTCAGCTTTCAGGAAACAGGCCTCAGCATATGTCATCATAAACAATGGGTTATTATCCTGGATGAAGAAATTTCCTATATTGCAAAATTGCGGCCGATAATAGGAGTTGTACCTCAGGCTGAGGCTATCAGGGTTCTGACCATTCTCCAAACCCACATAAAGGCCATCCTCATTGGGATTAAACATGATTTGCATACGTGGATCATTCAAGCCGGTGAGAATATCATACATGGTCTGGCTCATCCTCACTTCATTCCAGCCAAAAACAAACGATAAGGGGTTTTTAACATGATAAGTGGCCCCATTCGGATCTGGCAGCATACGGGCCATATCCCCGTTTTGTTGCATGGTCTCCGAAAGATCCAGAGCCTGCAGGTATGGCTGAGTCAATTCAGCCGATGCTACGTTTGAAACCCTTAAGGCAAGCCTTAAGATAAGCGTATTTCCAAAACGGATCCACTTGTCAAGATCACCATTATAAAGCACATCGGCTTCCCCGTAACCTTCATACCCGGCATCCTGAAAATCCTTGATCTGCTGAACGGATTCCTGGAGTTCTTTCAGCATATCTGAATAAATAAATTCCTGCGAATCAAAAGCCGGCCGGATAGACTCAAAGGCCTCCGTGTAAGGAAGATCGCCATAGGTGTCGGTTAAAAACTGGAACATGTAAACATTCCATATCCTGGCCACCGCTTCTTTTATCGGATTGTTAAGTTCGCGCGAAAGTTTGATTACCTGGTAATTCAGAAACAAAGGCGCAAAATGCTCACGGGCATAATACCAGTCCCATTTTGTGTTTCCGGGCGTAGGTTCATAATTGTCCCAGCGGAAGTTAGGCTGAATATTAGCAAAATGCTGTGCCCAGGAAGAACCGCTGATTTGATGAATATATTGCCAAACCCCAACGCTGATGCCACTTCCTGTCACCAATGAACGCGTAAAGAGATATTTGGGGTCTATCTGGTCAGCCGTGGTGGTCGGCTCCGCATACTCTTCAAAATCCTTGGTGCATGCTGAAATTACAAGCAAAAATGAAAGGATCAAAAAAACAGGATATTTAATTTTCAGGTTTTTCATAGCATTTCCTGTTATAACCTTAAAATGATACTTTGATACTGGCACCCAAAGTCCTTAACTCAGGGTAGGAATACATTTCAATCCCAATGGCATTGCCGGTACTGAAAGAAGACTCAGGCGAAATGTTTTCCGTTTTCTTATACAGGTAGGCCAGGTTATTGGCGTACACAGAAATACTAAGTTCCCGTGCCCCAAAAGATGACAGGAGGTCCGGATTCACGCTGTAAGAAAGACTTACACTCCTTAACCGGATATAGGAAGCATCATAAACAAATGCCTCATCAATCCTCGTCAACCGGTCCCAGTAGCTCTGCGGATCAACCGGGAATTCCCCTTCCACGCCATCTTTAACCCCTGAAACCATAAAACCGTCTGTGGGTGGAACACCCGTTATTTCTGAAATCTCCAGGGCCCGTTGCCATTCATCCCTGCCTTCCACTGTAAAGGCGAAAGTGCCGTATTCCGCACCCCGTAAGTTAGTCAGGGAATATAAGTCATGCCCCAGTTTACTGTCTAATTGAACCCCTAGGCTAATGCTTTTATAATTCAAACTGGTGCTAAACCCCAAAAGCAAATCAGGGTATGCATTGCCAATCAGGTTTTCTGTGTCAATGGCTCCTTCGGGAGTCGTTTTGATTCTGGGGAGATTGAGGGCATCCAGGATGATCCGACCCTCCTCATCCCGGTCAAAGGCCGTGCCCATGATCTGACCGACGGGCTGACCGTAACGGGCGGCAATATAAACCCCCTGCTGAATACCCCCAAGGTTCAGAAAGTTCACCTCTTCCGAAAGTTCGGTCACTTCATTCCATTGCCGGGTGACATTCCCGCTGATATTCCAGGTCAGGCCATTGTTAAACTTAAACTGATATCCCGTCTGCATCTCGATCCCCGAATTTTTGATATACCCGGAGTTAATAATTCCCGAATTATATCCAGACGAAGGGGCCAGGGGACTCTGGAAAATCTGATCGCGTGTACCCAGCTCATACCAGGAGATGTCAAAATTGAACCTGGAACCTAACATCACCGTTTGCAAACCTACTTCTTTAGAAACAGTGTATTCAGGAAGCAATTCATAATTTGGCCTGACACTGTTCAGAAAACCGTAAGGGAGCCCCAGGTATTGGTTGGGGTTAGTCCCAAACTGGAAATACCTCGGACTGGAGAAATTTCCTCCATTACCTACCCCAGCCCAGGAAGCCCTCAGCTTGAGAAGATCAATCCAACGGGGGAGGTCAAAGGTTTCTTCCAGCAACCAGCTTGCACTGACAGAGGGGAAGAAATAAGACCAGTTGTCAGGCGCAAGTACACTGGTCCAGTCATTCCTGAAGGTTAGGTCAAGAAAAACCATGCGTTTCCAGTCGGTGCTGACCAGGCCATATACCGATTGAATCTCCCGGCGGCCATATCCTTGTGAGCTCCCGACAGTAAGGAAGTTTTGGATTACATAAGGACCATCCGGGTTAATTAAGCCAGCTTCTGAATTGGAACTGATGGAACGACTGGTAAAATGCATCAGGTTGGCGCCTGCAGAAGCAAGGGCAGAAAAATCCCCCCATTTTTTTCCAAAGCTTATCAGCATCTCATAATTCCGCTCCAGCCCCTCCGACCGGCTAAAAGTTCCCGTAGCACGGCCTTCAGCCTTATAATACGTATTATGGGCTGTGATACGTTGACGGTCATCATTGTAAAAATCCATTCCAGCCCGAAGCTTAAAGTCGAGGTCAAAATTCAGGCCAAGCCATTCCTGGAAGTCAACCCTCATCTCGCTGAACCCAATGAACCGGTGCCGCAAGTCACGGTTAGTGTTCAACTCAACGGCCCAAAAAGGATTCTGTAATAATGGGGAAGAGGCAAAGGGCGGTTTTCCCTCATCCCAGGCCACCGTTCCATCAGGATTCATCCGGTACTTACTGTTCCACACCACCGGGTATCCATCCACGGTTTGGTAGGGCTCCAGTTGTTCAAGCATAACGGAACGGGGCATAGACACCAGGAGGTAAACGGGGTTATCAGGTGAGCCGGCCAGATTAGGCCTGTTGTGCACCTCCTGATTGATGTAATTAACCCGCGCATCAAAACTGATGAACTTGCTTAGATTGGATTCATACCTGAGATTAAACGATTTGCGGTCAAAATCATTAGTGGGGATAATCCCATTATTTTGATTCCAGGAGGCAGAGAAAAAAATGGCATTAGTTTCTCCCCTCTTGTCAATAGAAATCGTCTGGTCAAAATTACTGGCCTGGCGAAAAAAAGAATAGGGACTCTGGTTATTTATAGCCAGCGTTTGCGGTTGTTTGAGGAAGTTGGTTACGTCCTGCCCCTCCATCTTTGGTCCCCAGCTTCGGGTTCCCAGGCGCTCAAAGGTCCGCGAAGAACCCTGGCTGTATGCATTCTGAAAATCAGGCGCGATCAGGGGATTATCCACAGAAAATGAGGACATATAACTGATACCGATTCCCTCTTGTCTCTGTCCGCTTTTGGTGGTGATCATGATTACACCGTTTTGCCCACGTGAGCCATAAAGGGCCGACGCAGCACCCCCCTTTAAAACGGATATGTTTTCAATGTCATCTAAACTGATATTGTTGATGGCACTCCCATAATCAAAGCCTCCAAACTGCGTACCTCCTGCCCCACCACCGCTGCTCACGGGCACACCATCCACCACGATAAGCGGATCATTGCTGCCGGTTAGCGAACTCACACCCCTGATGAGTATCTTAGTGCTTCCCCCAGCACCGCTGCCGCTGGAACTGATCTGCAACCCCGGCGCAAGGCCTGCCAACGAATTGATCGGATTGACCCTCGACATGTTCTGAATGTCTTCGCTGTTAACACTGGTGACCGCATAACCCAGGGCTTTCTCTTCCCTTTTGATTCCCAGGGCGGTCACCACAAATTCCTCCAGGACATCCACCGCCGGAACAAGGATGACCTCAATATAATCGAGGCCTTCAACATTGATTGTCTGGCTGCGGTAACCAGTAAAGGAAACGGTGATCTGGTTGCGGCCGGCAGGTAATGTTATGGAAAAGTCCCCGTCAAGATTTGCAGTGGCCCCAATGAGCCCGGTATCCTGCGTTCCTTCAACAATTACGGTTGCCCCAATCATTGGGAGACCGCTTTCATCCAGGATACGACCGCTTACAGTGCGCTCTTGCCCATATCCCTGAAGGCTTAAAAAGATACCAGCCAAAAAGATAAGGACTGTCAGTTTACCTTTCATAGGTCAAGGTTTAATGTAAAAAAAATGATCCAAAACCAAACCCCGGGGCCTGATTATTTAATAAACTCAAAATGTTCCAATACCAGGGCCCCTGCACCCTTCATCCCGGCCAGGTCACCCATTTCTGAAAAATCTATTTCGCAATATTTTAGTGGACTTACCAGGGCCGAACTGGCCATACCCGTCTTTACCGGATCAACCAGAATATCCCGTGCCTTGGCAAATTTTCCTCCAATAATAATCAATTCAGGATTCAACAAATTGATAATATTCCCCAGGGCTCTTCCCAATCGCAATCCCATCTGCTGAAGCAATTCAATAGAAAGAGCATCACCTTTATTGGCTGCATTTAAAATATCATCGTAACGAATCTCATCTGCTGATACCTGATCCAGGACAAGAGACTTTTCCCCTTTACTGATCCTTTCCTTAAATTGCTCTTCTAAAGTATAGCCGGAAACTTCATTACCCAGACATCCCCTTTTACCACAAATACAGACCTTGTCATTTAACCCCCATTGCATATGCCCCAGTTCACCCGCAAAACCAGCCCCGCCTTCAACTGCGGCGTTATTTATGATCAAACTCGTACCTAACCCGCGACTAAGATTAATGATTATGGCATTGGAAACATTCCGGGCCTTGCCAATAATTTTCTCCGCCATCCCAAAACAACGGGTATCATTATTCAAAAAAACGGGCAAATGAAAAACTTCTGAAAAATAATGGGCCAGCGGTTTACCCATAAAATTAAAATAGGTTAAGGATTCCCCATCCGACTTTTTAACCCTTCCCGTAATACCAACACCCATCCCAATGATCTCACGCGATTGAATATTGGTTTCCTTCATGCAATCTTTAATAAACCTCAATACAATATCAAGGCTTTCCTTTGTGTTTTGAAGGGCGAAATTGGTTTTATGTTTTACAAAAATGGGATTCAAGTGATTGTCCAAAATAGAGAAAGAAACGCGCTTCATAAGAATCTCAACTCCAATGACCTGAAAATTTGAACCATCAAGGGCATAAAGACTGGGCTTTCTCCCTGAGCGAGTTTGCTTTTTTCCAATTTCATTTATTATTCCCGCCGCCACCAATTGGTTAACAAGTTTAATGCATGTTGGGGCTGTAATCTTAAGCTCTGCACTTAGCTCAGGAATCGTCAAAGCCTCACGCCTTTGGCTGATGGCCTGAATGATTCGCATTTTCTGATCATTCAGCCTGCTTCCATTATCACTGCTTTTAACCGGTTTCAGGTAATTGTCAATCAATTTCTTCATCACTTGTCCTTTCTAAATGCGTTTTCAATTTTATAAAAATTTTTAGATACTTCAAAACAATTTTTAAATTATTTTTTAAAGTATATTGAAGACAAAATAGAAATCCCTTGAACTACAGGGGAAAAAAGAAGAACAAAATTAAAAAAACATTTTTTTTATGCCTTTTATCCGATATAATTTTCGATTTTACAATTCCACCTAAAAGAATGATTTTTGGGAGGTCCTCATTAGTCAGAATTTACCTTTATATGATTACTTTTGAAACATGAAAAAGGTCATAGCGGGTGTCGATATTGGGGGAACAAGTATTAAGGCCGGTCTCTTTTCCGAAAAGATGGAGTTCTTAAAACGATTCTGCACGCCCGTAAGGCGTGAAGACCATCCCGAAATTTCCTTGCAAAAATTAATCTCCTGGATTATCAAAAGCAGTCAGGAGGACGCATACCGTTTAGCGGCTGCTGCAGCCGGCATCCCAGGGATTTTTGACCAGGAAAGGGGAATGCTTAGCCTGGCAGCTAATCTTCCCCTTTGGGTTGAGTTCCCGGTGAGGGATTACCTGAAGGAAAAACTTCATGTTCCTGTTTCTGTGGGCAACGACGGTAATATGGCTGCCCTGGGTGAATACCATGCCGGAAGTGGAAAAAACCTGCGAAGTATGGTAATGCTTACCCTTGGAACCGGGGTTGGTGGCGCCATCATTGACAAGGGAAAAATCCTGGAATTTAACCACTTTTCAGGCGAGATCGGTCATATGATCATTGATATGCACGGGGCAAAATGCCATTGCGGGAGAAGAGGGTGCCTTGAAACGATGGCTGCCAAATCAGGACTGATGAGGATGCTTGATGAAGAACTGAAACAGACCACTCAAAAAAAAGACGCTTACCTTTCCCAAACAAAAATGACCCCGCTTAAACTTTCTGAACTGGCCGCAGCAGGTGATCCCATTGCAATGAAAGTTTACCAAAAATCGGGGGAAGCCGTTGGTATTGGACTAGCCAATGTGCTAAACATCCTTCGCCTTGACGGAGTGGTCATCGGGGGTGGTATTGCAGGCGCCTGGGACGGATTCTTCCAGGTCATTGAGGAAACCATAGCAAAAACAGCTTTTGATTACCAGCCGGAAAAAATCAAAATCAAAAAAGCAAGTCTGGGCGAGAACGCTGGCATATTTGGATCTGCAGTAACAGCCTGGGAATCCATCTCCTAAACACCCTCAAGAATATCCACTTCTACCCTGCTCTTTCTGATCCTGTTTACCCGGCAAAGAAGCTTTTGAAAGGGCACCCATCGCATTGCACCTTCCTCTGCCACTTGCTTTTTTATTTCTTCCCCAAAAACATCCCTCAACACAACTACTTTTTGCCGGGTGTCATTCGAAAAAACATATTCTTCCAGACGTGCCACATCAAAAACATATTCCTTGCCGGTTTCATAAACCGGGTGAAGTGGTTCAAGGAAAAGCAAGCCGTCTTCATAAACGCCATCCACCCTGCAAATGACTTGCTGCCCTGGTTTTAAACCGTAGTGATAATAATGCTTCTTCCGAAGTAAATGCCTGGAGCCCCTTTCATCCTGCAGGATAAAATAACTGAAGCCATCTCCTGAATCATTTTTCTGATCAACAATTTTAAAGGAATAAGTTTCACCCTGCTTTAAATAGCTTTCCTGGTCTGAAAAGGCGGGTAACCTCAGGAACAACTGACCTTTTTTAATTCGAACCACAAGGCATTGAATTTTCTCAGGCCATCCACTGGTTTCTTCTTCAGGTGGATTCCTTTTTACGATCCATTCCAGGCCAAAGATATCCCTGACCCTGTAACACCACTCCTTCGACCCGATCAGGTTATTCCTGCATCCCAGGCTTATAACCTCAAAATCATAGTACTTTCCTTCTTCATAATGCGGATGCTGTGGCTCAAGATACATCTTACCTGAACAACTGATCTTATCAATCTTACAAACAACCTTTTGCCCTTCCTTCAGGCCATAATCTGCGTAAAAACCTGCAGGCACCAGCATTTTATAACCAAAGGGGTCAAGCATTACCAGGAAGGGTTCGCCTCTGCCCAGTTCCAGTTTGCCAAGCAAGCGAAAGACATAACTCTTCCCTTCCGTTAACAGGGAGTTTTGAATCTTAACAGGTCGATATTCCATTTATTGATTGGCCTGAAGGATGGCTGCTGAATGAATGACTTTGCCCCCTTTCTCCGTGATGGCTTTTTTCATTTTCTCAAAACCTGCGGGGTCAATGGGCCTGGTGGCGTCCTCAATCAGGTAGGTCCTTAAACCCAGGTCAATGGCATCAAGCAAAGAATAAGCCACGCAAAAATCCCCGGCCAGACCTGAAACGAACAACTGGGAAACGCCTCTTCCTTTCAGGTATGCACCCAGTCCGGTATCCTTTAGTTTTCTATTGTCGAAAAAGCCGCTATAACTGTCTATTGCGGGATCCATTCCTTTACGGAAGATGGCTTCTATGGCATGCTGGGATAGGGATTCTGAGAAGGCGGCTCCCGAAGTCCCCTGTACGCAATGGTCTGGCCAAAGCACCTGTTCAAGCCCACCCAGGGTGCCCGTTTCAAAGGGCTTTTTACCTTCGTGAGCCGATGCAAAACTGCCGTGGTTTGCAGGATGCCAGTCCTGGGTGGCGACCACCAGGTCAAAATGGGGCTGCAAGGCATTGATCACCCCGATGACTTCGTCCCCAGCCGGAACAGCCAGGGCACCACCGGGAAGAAAGTCATTTTGTATGTCAGTGATAAGAAGTGCCTTCATTGGAATTCATTTTTGCAAATCTAAAAAACAATCGGTTCTTTACAAAAGGCCCTGGTGTTGCTGGATGATTTGCGAGCGAAGTTCTGAGAGCCTTTCCGAGATACCAACCTTGTAAATATGGGGAAAGTCGAAACGCTGGTGTTCGGCCGGAAGTCTCTCCAATCGCATATAAACCCTTTCACGCAATTCAAAAACGCTATGTGATTGATGAACTGCTTTCCCATCCTGCATCAACGGAAAAAACACTTCTTCAAAATCATGCCCTTCCAGCACAAGCGATTTTTCCTTTTCAAAGGGATGTATCATTCTTCCCGGCTGTTCTTCTTCCACCAAAGCTACGCAGTCGGCGTAAAATTTTCCTTCCGGGTCCAGGTAACGCAGCACCTTCTTTCTGCCCGGCAATGTGGTTTTTTGCACATTATCTGAGATTTTAAGGCGGGCTTTTCCCCCAGAGGCCGCAAGTTTATAAACCCCGTCAATGGCCCCGTCAGGACTGCCAATCACCATATTGGTACCCACCCCGAAGATGTCAATGGGCGCCTCCTGATCAAGCAAGCTTTTAATCACGTGCTCATCAAGCTGATTCGACACCACAATTTTCACATAATCCAGCCCGCTTTCATCCAGCATCTTTCTTGATTTCCTGGCAAAATAGGCCAGGTCACCGCTGTCCAGACGAATGGCACTCAAGCGCTTCCCCCGGGCTTCCATTTCGTGAGCCACCCGGATGGCATTGGGCAACCCGCTTTTCAGGGTATTGTAAGTATCCACAAGCAGGACGCATTGATCGGGAAAAGCTTCAGCATAATGCCGGAACGCTTCAATCTCACTGTCAAAAGTTTCAATAAACGAATGAGCCATCGTCCCCGAAGGAGGAATCCCGTATCTTTCAGCGGCAAGCACATTGGAGGTGCTGTCGAAACCACCAACTATGGAGGCCTTGCTGGCGTGCAAGGCCCCAAAGGATTGTGCCCGCCTGAGCCCAAAATCGCTCAGCAGACGGTTTCCTGCCGAGTGCCTGATCCTGCTTGCCTTGGTGGCAATCAGCGACTGGAAGTTCAGGATATTGAGCAACAGGGTCTCCACCAGTTGGGCCTCGAGCAAGCCCCCTTCTACCCGCAGAATGGGTTCAAAGGGAAAAACAATTTCCCCTTCGCGCATTCCCGTGATATTTCCTTTAAACTGAAATGCAGCCAGGTAATCCAGAAAATCATCTTTAAAACCCTGTTTCTTTAAATAGGCGAGGTCAATTTTCTGAAACCGCAGCCCTTCAATCATTTCAAGCAATTCCTCCAGGCCGGCAAACACCACATAACCTCCTTTATAGGGGACCTTCCTGAAAAAATAGTCAAAACAGGCCGTCACCTCGTGCTTGTCATTGCTGAAATAGGCCTGCCCCATTGTAAGCTGGTACAAATCAGTATAAAGCGGGGAGATTTTAGAAGACTCAAACATAATATTGGTTTTTCAGATGAGTTTTTCCAGGGCATTGCCAAAGACCTCGTGGGCAAATTTACTGAATAGCACCATTCGTATGGTATGAAGGCTTTTCAGCGAGGGCATGGTATCCATGATGGCTTTTAGGGCCACAGGGGCAGCTTCCTCCACCGGATATCCAAAAACCCCTGTCGAAATGGCAGGGAAAGCAATGCTTTGAATACCCCGCTCTTCACAAATCCGCATAGCATTTTTATAACAGTTTGCCAGCAAAAGATCGTGAGGAATATCCCGGTCATAAACCGGTCCAAGGCAATGAATGACATATTTATTGGGCAAATGATGCCCGCTGGTAATCACTGCCTCCCCGGGCTTCAGGGGCCCCAGCGGATGGGCTTCCTTCTCAAGACCGGGTCCTGCCGCCCGGTGAATGGCCCCATCAACACCACCACCAACCCTGAGCATGGCATTGGCAGCATTGGCAATGGCTTCCATAACAGGCTGCTTCGTAATGTCCCCTTCAATCAATTCAAGCGTAACGTCTCCAAAAACATATCGGTCCATAAGAAAACGGTTTCTGGTTTAAGGTTTAAGGTTTAAGGTTTAAGGTTTCAGGTGTCAGGTTTTAGGTTTTAGGTTTTAGGTTTTAGGTTTAATAAAAAAATTTACTTATAGTGTTAAGACTTTGAACTTTGAATCCGCTGGTTAGCGGACAAGCTTTTGATCTTGGAACCTGGAACTCCAAACTCCAAACTCCTAACTTCAAACTTTAACCACAAATACCTGCGATGTCTCATATTTCACCACCTTAATGGCTTCTCCTTTTTCAATATAACCCGTCAGGGCGGTGGCATCGTAGATGTCATCCTCCACCTCGACCTTTCCGCTGGGACGCAGAACGGTAAATGCCGTTCCGGTTTTGCCAAGCAAGCTTTTCATCTGGGCGCTGGCCGAGGTATAGCCTGACTCGGTTTCCTGTATCGTATTCAGTGCAAAGCCCTTGAAGCGCTTGCCGGGAGTAAATAACTTCTGCCCAAGATAAAAGGAGGCTGTCAGAGAAAAGAATAGCGCAATGATGACGATCAAAAATGCCACCAGTACTTCCCTTGCAGGTACACCGGTAAAATCCCATCCGTCATTACCCACCATGGCCATGGCCAGGCCGGTCAGCACAAGAATCAACCCAAGCACACCGGTCACTCCGAAACCAGGTATCGCAAACAACTCAACCGCAATCAGGACGACGCCAATAATGAAGAAAGCAATCTCCCAATGCGAGGCAAGGCCTTCAATGTATAAAGGTGCAAAATACAATAAGGCAGCAACCGCTGCCGCCAGGATGGGAAATCCAATTCCGGGCGTTTGCAATTCAAAATAAATACCGCCAATGATCAGCATGATCAGCAGGCCGCTGACCACCGGACTGATCAAAAAACCGATCAATTTTTCAATCCAGGTAAACTGCTGTTCAATGAATTCATAGTTTTCAATTCCAGCCACCTGCATCACTTCATCCACGTTTTCGGCAATGCCTTCGCAATAACCCCATTCAATGGCTTCCGAAGCGGTAAAGGTCAGCACCTTCCCTTCATCCACCAGCCCGGGGATCTCAAAGCTGGGATCTACCATCGCCTGTGCAATCTCAGGATCGCGTCCTTTTGCTTCTGCCGTGGAGCGCATGGTAGAACGCATATACGACTGGAACTTATCCGGCACCACCTGTCCTGTGGCATCTACCACCGTGGCTGCACCCATATTGGCGCCCGTGCGCATGTAAATCTGGTCGCAGGCTATGGATATCAAGGCCCCCGCAGAAGCAGCATTGTTGTCGATGAAAACAATTACCGGGATTTTCGACTGCAGAATACGGGTGCGGATGGAATCCGCGGCATCCACTGCACCTCCATAAGTATTCATATGAATCAGCACCAGGTCAGCGCCAAGGCTGTCAGCTTCCTCAAAGGCCTTTTGCGTCTTGTAAACAGCCGGACGGGCAATGTCCTCCTTGACGTCGTATTTATATATTTTAAAAGTCTTCCCAGGATCATTCGCGAGCATTTCACCCACCCGGTCCACGCGTTGCGCCGCAACCTGGAAGCCAATCAAAACCAGCAATATGCCGGCAAAAACAATACGGAATGTTTTCATAGGTTCTGTAAAATCAGGGAAAACAAAGAAAAATTACAATACGAAGTTAAACAAAATACCATACATTGGCCTTCCCCCCGTTTATAAAAAACGCCCGCTGCATTTCAGCCCACTCCCCTAAAACTTAAAATACTTGTCATGCTGAGCGGAGCGAAGCATCCCATCAGATTGCTGGCCTAATTAAACAATTCACTACTTTTGGATGGATTTACCCTGCCCATCATCCTTAAAAAAATACATCCCCTCGCTGATGAAAAAATTGCTTTATTCCGAAGAAGAATATGCCGTTTACCGCGAACCCGGCGTCACCCCTGAAGCTGTTGAACTCCTCCGCCAAACCGAGATCGGTAGCCAGGGCGCCGTGTATGCCCATCTCGACACCGAAGAACACATCAGGTATTTATCCAACCCCACCCTGTTCTCCCTCCAGAAAGACCAGAAACTACTGGGAATGGCCGTGTTTTGCAATGCAACCGTCCTGCTCAGGCAAATACCCATTAACTGCTATTATATCCGTTATTTCAGCGCTTCAAGTGAGATCCGTGGGAAAGGCCTGATGAAGAAATTCGGCGAAAGGGCCATGAGTCTCGTCCGCGAACAGGAGACAGGAAAGACCATTTTCTATGCCTCTATCGAGAAAAAAAACCTTAGCTCATTTAAGGTGGTGAGTAATGCCGGCTACCGCACCATCCGTGAAGTCGACACCATAGGATTCAGCCGATTTTTCCTAAAAAAAGAACCCCGCATCAAGAAAGCAGACACCCCTGAAATCCAGGCAAAAGTCCTCACCCTGTTGAAAACTAATTACAAAAATCATTCCCTGGTGCAGTTCGAAAAGATCTTTTTCAACAACGACTATTATTATCTTGAAGAGAAAGGTGAGATCCTGGCAGGCTGCCAGATCCACCGGATCCACTGGCGGGTCAATCGCATGCCCGGGCTGTCAGGAAAGATCATCCTAAAGGGGGTGCCTCACCTTCCCCTGATCCGCAGGGTGTTCAACCCCAAAAAGTTCGATTTCCTGGCACTGGAAGGCATTTATTTCACACCCGGGGGCGAGAAGCACTTCCACGCGCTCCTGAAGGGGCTACTTTACCAGGAAGGCTTAAACACAGCCCTATTCTGGCTCGATACCCAGTGCCCCATTTTCCGACAGCTTAAAAAATACGGCCATTGGGGCTTTATCCATTCCTTCACCAAAAATGCCGGCACCCATCTGATGGCTTCATGGAAAAACCTTAGCCCCGAAGAAATAAAAATACTGGAAGAAAGCCCGGTATATGTGAGCGCGTTTGATTTTACGTGAAAAAACAGAAAAAAATAAGCTGAGAAATGAGAAATGAGAGGTGAGCGGTGAGTTGTGAGTCCAGAAATAGTTTCCAAAAAAGAAGCCCCGGCACAAACCAGGGCTTTTTACTTTTTACTTTCTACTTCTTACAACTTACTGCCTACTGCCACTTCTTCGCATCTTCAAGGAACTTCGCCAGTCCCACGTCGGTAAGAGGGTGGTTGAGCAGGCTGAGGATGGGTGCTAGGGGACAGGTGACCACGTCGGCGCCGGCTTCTGCACAGGCCACGATATGCATGGCATGGCGGATGCTGGCGGCCAGCACTTGGGTCTCAAAGCCGTGGATGCTGTAAATGTTCACGATCTGGTGGATCAGTGTCAGGCTGTCGGTTGAGATGTCGTCGAGGCGGCCCAGGAATGGAGAGACATAGGTGGCGCCGGCTTTGGCTGCCAGGATGGCCTGCCCGGGCGAGAACACCAGGGTACAGTTGGTTTTGATGCCTTTATTGGAGAAATACTTAATTGCCTTGATGCCTTCCTTGATCATCGGCACCTTCACCACGATCTGGGGATGCAGGGCGGCCAGGGCTTCCCCTTCGCGCACGATCCCTTCGAAGTCGGTGGCCAGCACCTCAGCGCTGACATCACCTTCCACAATATTGCAGATATCCAAATAATGTTTCAGGATGTTCTCCTGCCCCTTGATGCCTTCTTTGGCCATCAGCGAAGGGTTGGTGGTCACGCCATCGAGGATGCCCAGATCGTTGGCCTCACGAATCTGGTCCAGATTTGCGGTGTCAATAAAGAATTTCATTTGAAAGGATTTTAGGTTGGTAATGAATGGATAGCCCGGGGGAAATAAAAAATGGGCAAGTATGATATCGCACCGCTACGACCGCCTACCCTTGCTACCTTCCGATCCTGGGGGAGTTCAGCGGGAGCTGGTCGTACCAAACTTACCCGGGGCAAAAGTACTAAAAATATTGCTGCCTGCAAAAAAAATCCTTCCCCGTTTTCAGGAAAAGAAATTTTTCCCATTTATGGCAGTTCTATTCACTGGGGTCAAGAAAATAAAAAATAAGTAGGCTTGCTATATCATATGGAATATTTTAAAAATAAGCGTAAGTTTGCTTTCACAAACCTTAACACGATTGTATGATGGAAAATAATGAACCAATTGCCCGTCAGGGGATGACGAAAACCGCCCTCACCTATGGACTGCTGGTTGGCGTGCTGATGCTTGTCATCCACCTGGTTTTCTATTTTGCCGGCTCCATTGCCAGCACATATATGGCCTATATTTATTATGCAGTGATGCTTGGGGGCATCATCCTGGCCACCAAGGCCTGGCGCGATGAGGTGATGGGAGGTTTTATCAGCTATGGGCAAGCCCTGGGATTTGGCACCCTGACCATCTTTTTCGCCTCAGTGCTGGTGGGCGCTTACTTCTTCATCTTTTATAAATTCGTCGATCCGGGTGCCTTAAACGACCTTTTGGTTGCCGCTGAACAAAAGATGATCGAGAAAAACCCCGCCATTACTGACGACGAACTCGACCTGGCCCTGGGCATTTCTCAACGATTTATGAAGCCAGGCTTTATGGCCATCTCCTCCATCCTGAACTACACCTTCCTGGGCTTCATCATGTCGCTAATCACCTCCATATTCATGAAGAGAAATAACCCCGAAGAGCTTTAAGCCATTCAAAAAACTTAAAAAAGCCGGTTTGCATTTTGCAGCTGGCTTTTTTGTTTTTGTGATTACACAGATTTGAGCGGATTATGCGGATAAGAGCGTGGTGCATGGGGCATGGGATAAAAGCCGCGTAGCGGTGACCGTTGGGAAGCCCTATTATTGGTCGGCGGCCCCACAAAGAAGCGGGGCGATATGAGCCTTAACTTATTCCTTTCCCAGATGCTGCGCGACCAGGGGGTTTATTGGCTGGCCCGCTTTGCGGGCAAGTTTTCATTTGACTCTGAGCATGTCACCACACCACCGATCCCTGATAAATCTTTTTCTGTCGCCGCTACTCGGCTTCTTCCCCAGGCTCCAAGCCCCAAGCGCTTTGCCCCATGCTCCATGCTCCATGCACCTTGCTCAATCCGCGAAATTCGTCAAAATCCGTGTAATCCCTTTTTCCTTTAAACCTTGAACCTCAAACCCCAAACTTTTTCGTACCTTTGCACGCTTATTAAAAATCATCAATGACCGAAATCCGCAACATTGCCATCATCGCCCATGTCGACCACGGGAAGACCACCCTCGTCGACCGTATCCTGCACCAGGTAAAGCTTTTCCGCGACAACCAGGAAACGGGCGACCTCATTCTCGACAGCAACGACCTGGAGCGTGAGCGTGGCATCACCATCCTGGCCAAGAACTGCTCCGTCCGCTTTAAGGACACCAAGATCAACATCATCGACACCCCTGGTCACGCCGACTTTGGCGGCGAGGTGGAACGCGTGCTCAATATGGCTGACGGCGTGTTGCTCATCGTGGATGCCTTTGAAGGCCCGATGCCACAGACCCGCTTCGTGCTCGAGAAGGCCATCCTGCTGGAGAAAAAGCCTATCGTGGTCATAAATAAGGTCGACAAGCCCAACTGCGATCCCGGTTTGGTGCAGGAGAAGGTGTTCGACCTGATGTTCAGCCTCAATGCCACCGAGGACCAGCTGAACTTCCCCACAGTTTACGGTTCTGCCAAAGGCGGGTGGATGTCGGATGACTGGAAAAACCCAACCACCGATATCTTATACCTGCTCGACGTGATCCTAGAGCACATCCCCCCGGCCCTGCGCGCCGAAGGCACCCCCCAGATGCAGATCACCTCGCTCGATTACAGCTCTTACGTGGGGCGCATTGCAGTGGGCAAACTGACCCGCGGAACCCTCGAGCAAAACCAGCAGGTGTCGCTGGTAAAACGCGATGGCAGCATCCAGAAGTCACGCATCAAGGAATTGTATGTCTTTGAAGGCCTGGGCAAGGAAAGAATCAAGGTCCCGATCCACGCGGGCGAGATCTGCGCCGTGCTAGGCGTGGAGGACTTCGAGATCGGCGACACCATTGCCGATTACGAGAACCCCGAAGCCATCAAAGCCATTGCTATCGACGAGCCTACGATGAGCATGCTGTTTACCATCAACACCTCCCCCTTCTATGGTCGCGACGGCAAGTTCGTCACCAGCCGCCATCTGCGCGACCGCCTGTTTAAAGAAACCGAGAAAAACCTGGCCCTGCGCGTCGAGGAGTCGGGCAGCCCCGACGCTTATGTCGTTTACGGGCGCGGCATCCTTCACCTCTCCATCCTGATCGAGACGATGCGCCGCGAAGGCTACGAGCTGCAGGTAGGCCAGCCCCAGGTGATCATCAAGGAGATCGATGGGAAAAAGCATGAGCCCATTGAATATCTCACCGTCCACGTGCCCGATGCCTTTACCGGCAAGGTCATCGAACTGGTTTCGCAGCGCAAGGGTGGGTTGGTCAATATGGAACAGAAAAACGACCGCACCGAGCTGGAGTTTGAGATCCCCTCGCGCGGGCTGATCGGCTTGCGCAACAATATGCTCACCCTGACCGAGGGTGAAGCCATCATGGCACACCGCCTCAAGGGCTACGAGCCTTATAAAGGTGAGTTTGGCGTAAAGCACAATGGGGCCCTCATCGCCATGGAGACCGGACAGGCCATCGCCTATTCCATCGACAAGCTACAGGACCGCGGAAAGTTTTTTATTGACCCGGGCGATGAGATCTATGCCGGTCAGATTGTGGGCGAAAACTCCCGTCAGGACGACCTGGTGATTAACCTCATCAAGACCAAAAAGCTAACCAACGTCAGGGCCTCGGGTTCGGACGACAAGGCCAGCATCACCCCTGCCACCAAGTTCTCGATGGAAGAAGCCCTCGAGTACATCCGCGAAGACGAATACGTGGAGTTCACCCCCAAGCACATCAGGATGCGCAAGATCATCCTGGACGAACACGAACGCAAGCGCCAGAAGAAAAGCTCGTAAACCCCGTCACCATGCCTGCCGTCCGCACCTTGCACGTCGCCATCCCGGCCATGAACGAGGGGGCCTTCCTGCCACATACCATGGAATGCCTGGCTAAGCAGGATTATGTGCATTTTCAGGTCTGGGTCTGCGTCAACCAGCCCGATGCCTGGTGGAATGACCCGGCAAAACATCCCCTTTGTGAAAACAACCGGCAAAGCCTCGATTACCTCCGTAAGCTTGGCTGGGAAAACCTGCATCTGATCGATCACAGCAGCCCCGGGCTGGGCTGGAAAGGCAAGGCGCACGGCGTGGGACAAGCCCGAAAGGTCTTGATGGATACCATCAGCCAGGCCGCCTGGGACGAAGACATCATTGTAAGCCTGGATGCCGACACCCTTTTCGAGGATCATTACCTTTCCTCGGTAGCGGATGTATTCAAGCGTTTTCCTCAGGCAGTGGCGCTTTCCAATCCCTATTACCACAGGCTCACCGGGGAAGACACCCTCGACCGTGCCATGCTGCGCTATGAGATCTATATGCGGCACTTCGCCCTGAACCTATGGCGCATTGGCTCTCCCTATTCATTCACCGCCCTGGGCTCAGCCATTGCATTGCCGGTGAAGGCCTATCGCAAGATCGGGGGGATGACTGCCAAAAAAAGCGGCGAGGATTTTTACCTCCTGCAAAAACTGCGCAAGACCGGGTGGATCGCCAACCACAATACCAGCCCTGTTTACCCCGCCACGCGCTATTCCGACCGGGTGTTCTTCGGCACCGGCCCCGCCCTTATCAAGGGCAGCCAGGGCTTGTGGGACAGTTACCCCATCTACGACTACCGCCTCTTCGACCAGGTGGCCGAGACCTATGCCCGCTTCCCTGAGCTCCTGCACCGTGACATGGAAACCCCGATGAGCCCTTTCCTGAATCAGCAATTTGGGGAAACCGACATTTTTGCCCCCTTGCGGGAAAACAATAAAACCGTGGCACACTTCGTGAATGCCTGCCATCATAAGGTAGACGGCCTCAGGGTGTTGCAGTTCCTGAAATACCACCAGACCCTGAAGGCATACAGTGATGAAGCCAACCTGATTAACTTCTTGGGCAAATTTTTTTCTGAATTTTTCGTTCAATTTAAGAAAGAGGATTTGGAAGTCCTGGATTTTCAAACCTCCCCCATTCCACTGCTGGATGACATCCGTAATTTCCTGATGGAACGAGAGCGGATGTACCAGGAAAACGACCGCCCGTGAACCTGCCTGACCCCCATACGCTGATCGTCATTACCGGCCCCACCGCCACCGGCAAGACCCGCCTGGCAGCCTGTGTGGCAGCACAGTGTGAAGGCGAGGTGATCAGCGCCGACTCCCGCCAGGTATATCGCGGAATGGACCTGGGCACCGGCAAGGATCTGCACGACTTTATGGTGGGCGACCTGCTGGTTCCCTATCACCTGGTCGACATTGCCGAGCCCGGCTACGAATACAATGTGTTTGAGTTTCAGCAAGATTTCATCAAAGCCCTCAGCCACATCCAGAAGCGCAACAGGCAGGGCATCCTATGCGGGGGCACCGGCTTGTATATTGAAGCCGCCCTGAAAGGCTATCCCCTTCAAAAGGTGGAACCCAACCCCGAGCTGCGCGAAAACCTGCAACTGCTCACCAATGAAGAGCTGGGCAAGATCCTGGCCTCCTACCGGCCCCTTCACAACACCTCCGACCTCAGCGACAGGGAAAGACTGATCAGAGCCGTGGAAATTGAAACCTTCCAGAAAAATAATCCGCCCGATAAAAGCAATTACCCCAGTTTCAAACCGGTCCTCTTTGCCATCCATTTCGACAGGGAGGATATTAGGCAACGCATCACCGAAAGGCTGCAAAGACGCCTTGAAACCGGGATGCTCGACGAGATCCACCACCTCCTCAGTGAAGGCCTGAAACCGGAACAACTCAAATTCTACGGACTGGAATACCGCATCTTAACCCAATACGTCACCGGCGAAATCTCCTACGACGCGATGTTTCGCACCCTCAACACTGCCATTCACCAGTTTGCCAAGCGGCAGATGACCTGGTTCCGCCGGATGGAGCGACAAGGAACCCCCATTCACTGGATCGATGGCCAGCTAACCATCGAAGAAAAAGTAGAGCAGGTGCTTGAAAAGGCTGCAGCATTTTCAAAACAATCGTAAATTTGGCGTGCATTCCTTTTGGGAGAATCCGCCAATTATGAACCGCTGCAGAACAATTTTGATTCCTTTCCTGGCAGTCACCCTTTTTGCTGCCTGCAAAGCCGAACGGCAGACCCCTGCCCAGCACCGCAATTTCACATCGCCCACCACCCACGCCGAGCTGGGCGAATTCCTGGAACAATCAACCGAAGCATGCGACCTGTTAAAGCTTGAGGTATTTGGTCAGTCTGCCGGTGGGCTCGACCTTTTTGTGGTGAAGGCAGGCAAGGATGAACCTTCTCCTTCAGGAGAAAAACTCAGGGTGTTGGTATTGGCCCAGCAACACGGCAACGAGCATAGCGGCAAGGAAGCCGCCCTGCTTTTGATCGACGGTATGCTTTGCGGAAGGCACAAACGCTGGTTCGATACCATGGAAATTTGGATCATTCCCCAAATGAACCCCGATGGTTCGGAAGTAAACGAGCGCCGTAACAGCGAAGGCATCGATTTTAACCGCGACCACGTGGTGATGCAGTCGGCCGAAGTCCGTGCACTCCATGACCTGTCTCACGACTTTATGCCCCACGTCACCCTCGACATCCACGAATACCACCCATACAGCGATGCATGGGAAGCTTTTGGGGCCTTTAAGCAATTCGATGTGCAGACCGGCATCATCACCAATCCAAACCTTTCGCAAGACATCAGGAAATACAGCGAAGAGGTGGTGCTTCCCGGATTGGAGAATAAACTCAAGGCCGGTGGTTATACGTTTCATAACTATCTTGTAGGCCCTGCACCTCCCGAAGGACCTACGAGGCATTCTACCGTTGACATCGACGACGGCAGGCAAAGTTTCGGCGTTCTGGGCAGTATGTCCTTTATCTTCGAAGGTCTGAACGGGCGCGACCGCTACGCCGACAGCCTGCAGCGCCGCGCTCAAAGCCAGGCCATGGCGGTAAGATCGCTGATGGATATCATCCGGCACGACAGGGAAAAGATCATCCAAATGGTAGATGACTCCCGCCGGGTTTTAGTTTCAGGCGGCAACGATACGGTTGCCATCAGGATGGATCATTTCCCCGGTGAAAAACCCCTGCAACTGCTGCTCAAATCTTCCCAAACCGGAAAAGATACCCTTGTAAAAATCCACAACTACCATCCTCTGGTCAAGCCCACCTTCAGCATTGAAAGGGCCAGGGGCTATTTGATCCCCCGGTCCGACAGCCTGCTGATGGCGCTCATCAGCAATCACCACATCGAATACCAGGAAACTTTTGAAGACCCGCAGCAAGTGTTTGCCTACCGTTTTGCTGCACTTTCCAGGAGCTTCGACGAGGGCCTCAAAAACTATTTTCCGGAAGTGGAAAAAGAGGTCCTGGACGCCGAAAACTATCAAAGGGATTATATTTTCGTTCCCGTAACCCAGTTGCACAGCCATTTCCTGGCCCTTACCCTTGAGCCCCAATCGCAGATCGGCCTGATACAGTATCCCTTATTTCAATACTTGCTCAGGGAAAATGAACACTTCCCTGTACTCAGAGTTGAATAATTTTCGGAACACCCCCCTTTTTTTTCAACAAATTGTTGAAAAAGTTTACTATTTTTATTACACCACCATCAAAATAATAGGGTACCTTTGAAAAACCAAAACTTTTTCAAATGAACCCTCGTTTTTCCGCTCTCCAGTCGGCCATTTCCCGTCCTTACCCTGAATCACAGGAAATCATGCCCAAGGTATCTGAATATTTTGGCTCGCAGGTCTTTTCGCGCCTGGTGATGCGAGAATATCTGCCTGACGATGTTTTCCGCCAGCTTATTGAAGCCATCGACAAGAACGGGCAAATCGACCGCCGCATCGCAGACCAGGTGGCTTCGGCCATGAAAGCCTGGGCCATCAGCAAGGGGGCCAGCCATTACACTCACTGGTTCCTGCCCCTGAACGGCGCCACGGCCGAGAAGCACGACGCCTTTTTCAGCCCGGTGGAGCCCAACGTGAGCATCGAGCAATTCGATGGCTCGCAACTGGTGCAGCAGGAACCCGATGCCAGCAGCTTCCCCAGCGGGGGTCTGCGCAACACCTTCGAGGCCCGTGGCTATTCCGCCTGGGACCCCTCCTCCCCGGCATTCATTATGGATGGCACCCTATGCATCCCCACCATCTTCATCGCCTATACCGGCGAAGCCCTCGACTTCAAGACGCCGCTGCTTAGGGCCCTGGCCCTCATCGACCAAGTGGCTGTCGAAGTCTGCCAGTTATTCGACCGCAATATCACCAAGGTCTATCCCACCCTCGGCTGGGAGCAGGAATATTTCCTGGTGGACGAAGCCCTGTATTATGCCCGGCCCGACCTTGTGATGACCGGCCGGACCCTAACAGGCCACATCCCCGCCCGCGGCCAGCAACTCGAAGACCATTATTTCGGCGCCATTCCTCACCGGGTAGCGGCTTTTATGAAAGCCTTTGAGATGGAGGCCTGGAAGCTGGGCATCCCTGTAAAAACCCGACACAACGAGGTGGCGCCCAACCAGTTTGAACTGGCGCCTGTGTATGAAGAAGCCAACATTGCCATCGACCACAACCAGCTCATCATGGTGGTGATGGACAAAGTGGCGCGCAAACACCGCTTCCGGGTACTTTTCCACGAGAAGCCCTTTGAAGGGGTAAACGGCAGCGGCAAGCACAACAACTGGTCGCTGGCCACCAACACTGGCAAAAACCTGCTGAGCCCCGGGCATACCCCCAAGACCAACTTGCTCTTCCTGACGTTTTTCATCAACATCATCAAGGCTGTCCACGAGCACGCAGCCCTGCTGCGGGGCGCCATTGCCTCGGCTGGCAATGACCACCGCCTGGGCGCCAATGAGGCACCCCCGGCCATCATCTCCATGTTCATTGGCAGCCAGCTTACCGGAGTGCTCGAAGAACTGGAAAAAAAGGTGAAGGACCGCAAAATGACCCCGGATGAAAAAACAGACCTGAAGCTGAACATTGGCAAGATCCCGCGTATCATCATTGACAACACCGACCGCAACCGCACCTCGCCCCTTGCTTTTACCGGCAACAAGTTTGAGTTCAGGGCAGTGGGCTCCTCGGCCAACTGCGGCCCCGCCATGATCGTGCTCAACACCATCCTGGCCAACCAGCTGATGCATTTTAAGGCGGAGGTGGATAAAAGCATCAATAAAGGCATTGAAAAGGATGAAGCCATCTTTCGAGTCCTGCGCAAATACATCCGCGAGTCGAAAGCCATCCTGTTTGAAGGCAACGGCTACAGCCAGGAATGGGTAGAAGAAGCTGCCCGACGCGGGTTGCCCAACCTGAAAAATGCTCCCGAAGCCCTGGAATCCTATATTTCAAAAACTACCATCGATCTTTTTGGCAGCAATGGGATCTTCACCGACAAGGAGCTGCACGCCCGTTATGAGATCAGGCTCGAAAACTATGCCAAGGTGTTACAGATCGAGTCGCGCGTGCTGGCCGACCTCTCGGGCAATCACATCATCCCTTCCGCCATCCGCTATCAGAATGTGCTGGTGGAAAATGTCAGGGGCCTGAAAGAAGTGCTGCCGCCCGCCCTGTTTACCGACCACTCGGCCCTTCAGATCCATTCTATTTCGAAAATCTCCGAGCACGTCACCCATATCCGCTCCATGGTGCGGCAAATGATCAGCGAACGTAAGGAAGCCAATCATCTGGAAGACCCTGCAGCACGCGCCAAAGCCTATTGTTACAGGGTCAAACCCTTGATGGAAGATATCCGTTACCACATCGACAAGCTCGAGATCCTGGTAGATGACCAGATGTGGCCATTGCCCAAATACCGTGAGCTGATGTTTATCAAGTAGCGGCCGGAAGTACTTTTTCCTTTCTTAACCCATTTCACCCAAGCTCGGGGTTCCTACGGTGTTTAAACGTAGTTTATACGGTTTAAACCGTATAAACTACGACCATGGTATGGGGAAGGTACGACCTTAACATCCCCCTGGAGTTGATTTCTCAATTGAAAATTAGCCTGAAAAAAACAAAAGCCGCCCCTGGAAGGGAGCGGCTCCTGAAGGATGGGGAAATTTATTCCCGCTTGAAGTTGTATGACAGGCCGATGCCAAAAATTTGCTTGAACTGGGTACGGGGGCCGGTGCCAACCTGTACTTCTTCGCCCCCGACTGTGTCAAAGATCGGTACGGGGATGTCGTGGTCGTAGATAAGGTTAAAGCCCATGCTGGCGGTGATGAACTTGTTCACCTTCATATTCAGGTTGGTTTGCCAGTTCACGTCGGTGTTCTTGCGGTTTGGCTTATTGCTGTCGGTGTAGTTGTTGAAAAGGTCAAGCTTTGAAGCCAGGTTCACGTTCTCAAAGATATCCTTGGCGAAGGTAAAGGATGCCATGGCGCCAAATTCAGGGCGAAAGGTTTTGCCGGGCTCCACGCCGTAAGCACCAATGGCCGAGAGGGTTTCATCGTTGACGAAGGTAAATTTACCGGTGGCAGGCGAGAAAAAGATGGAAAGGTAATCAACGGGTTTGTAGTCGAAACCCAGGGAGGCCAGGAGGTAACCCGGGGCCAAAAAATTGGATACCACCTCCTCATCGTCGGGGTAATTATATCCTGCAGTAAACTGACTCCTGAAGTTCAGCAGTGCAGTAGCGGCAATTTTTGGGGATACCTTATGGCCGTACTTTGAAAGGAGATCAATTTTGTCTTCGTTTTTCCGGGTGGGGGTATCCTGGGTTTTTATCAAGCCATAGGCCAGGTCGAGTTTATTTTCCCAGGTAGTCTTTTCCTTGGAGTAATTGGCGGTCAGCACCGCAATGCTGGTGGAAGCAAAGCTGTTTTCACCACCTGCGGCCCAGTTGGTAAAGGAAACCTGGTTCAGCTGCTGGCTAAAGAAACCATTCAGGGCCCAGGGCCTTACAAGGGTAGTATCTTCCTGGGCCGAAAGGCTCAGCGCTGAAAGAAATAATATAGCAAAGAGGATCTTCTTCATAAAATCAAATTTTAATCGTTAATTTTAATTTAATTTTAGAGGTGCAAAGTTAGAAAACATTTCAATATGTTTCAATTCTAAAGATCAATTCAGCACCAACAAGTTGAACAGATTCGCTTAACCGTTAAAACCAGGAATATGAAACAGGTATTGATTACCGGGGGCAGTTCAGGCATTGGGCTTGCCACCGCCAGGAAACTCATGGAAAAAAAAAACTGGAAAGTCATCAGCCTGAGCCGCAGCCAGGCTAAGATAGAGCGAGCCCTGGAAACTCATCCTGAAATGGAGGGAGTGGTAGACTTTATCACGGGGGATGTAAGCCAGCCGGAGGACTGCCGGCGCGTGGCCGAATATATCGATGAGCATTACGGGCAGCTTCACGGCTTGGTGAATAATGCGGGGATGCTTACGGCCGGAGGTATACAGGACATTGACTTCGACCTGTGGAAGGCCAACATTGACATCAACCTTCACGCCCCCTATCTGCTGACGCAGACCTTGCTGCCGTTGCTAAAGGCTTCGGGCAACGCCTCCGTGGTGAACATCTCATCGGTGGCTTCGCGGATCCCGGGACGCAGCATTGCCTATTCGGTTTCGAAAGCGGGGCTGGACATGATCACCGAGTTTCTGGCCGGCGAGCTGGGTCCCTATAGCATTCGCGTCAATGCCGTGAATCCTGGCCTGGTGGAAACGCCCCTGCATCTCGACAGCAAGGTAGTGGCCAACGAAGCCATCTACAGGGAAATGCTGGTTAAATCAGCCGCAAAATACCCCATAGGTCGTATAGGGAAACCCGAAGATATCGCCAATATGGTGTTTTTCCTTTTGTCCGATCAGGCCTCATGGGTCACCGGATCAATTATACGGGTTGACGGAGGAAGCAGTGTTTTTAACGAAATTTTGCCTGGAAAGAAACATTAAGGAATCAAGATATTTTCAGTGTTTTAGTAAAAGGCAAAATGGAGTGTTTTTTTGGGGCGAAAAAACTGCAACTTCTTAACTTAGAATACTTAAGAGTTTTCTTTTGTCCTAAAACATGAAAAAACACTAGGGAAATTACTTAGACTAATTTTAGTAATTAAACGAATTGCCTTGTTCTTTCCTATGTTTTACCTTTGGTTAATGATCCCTGAAGGGATTTACGCTATTTGAAAAGGACACTAAATAAATAAGCGACCCGGGCAGAGGCTGAACGGCGGCATTCTTAGGATTCGCTGCTGTCAAAATTGACCCGGGGGTTATTAACATTCAACTTGTCGGACAAACTTTGAATTAGTAGTTTTTCCGGGCAGTTTTGATCTGAAAGGGGAGGTATCAGAGTTTGATAAGGCTCTCGCCTAGGGTCGCTTTCCATAAAAAAAAGATCGCCAGTTAGAGGCGATCTTTTTTTTATTTTTTTACTATCCTAAGTCTAATTGGGGTTTTAAGGATTGCTCATAACCCTGGATGAGCCATTCCAAGGGAGGGATCTGGAAGCTCGTGGCGGAAAGCAATACCCTGAACATCCCTGCTTCCTTCATCACCAGCTTCACCTGGTATTCACCGGGCAGTCCCGCACTGACGAGCATATGATATTTTTTTGCTGGGCTGATTTCCATCGTTTTTCCTGGAGTTCAAAATTAAGCAAGAATCTCCCTGGAAAAAACCTGTAAAATCACCCGGATTTTCTGCAGGATACACGCGGGGCATACACCCTGAATGGTCATTTATGAATGTTGGCGAAGGCGGGGCAATAGGTTCAGAACCCCTCATTTAAGACACTGGCGGACAGGGGCTTATTGAGAAATTTAATCACGAAAGGATTCTCGATGGCCTTGCGGTGGTCGTCAGCATCGATGGAAGAGGAAAGCATAGCAATTTTGCAGTGCTTGCGGATGGTTTCATCGAGTTTCGCAAAAGCATCGAGGAAACCGAAACCATCGATATCGGGCATGCGGATGTCGAGGAAAATCAGGTCGGGGAGTGCATCAGGATCTGAGCACAAAGTTTCGGTAAGGTAATCAAGCCCAGCCCTGGCACTTTTTTTTATGATGATCTTGGCAGCAAAAGCATTTTTTTCGATGATACGCTGGTTTACCAGGTTGTCGATTTCGCTGTCATCAATAAGGAGGAGGGAATTTACAGGCATTTTTTAAAGGGGTTGGTATTGGTTTGGCAGTTTCACAGTGAAGGCACTCCCCTTCCCTTCTTCCGATTTCACCTCGATGGTGCCATTCAATTTTTCGATGATTTCCCTGACGATATAAAGCCCGATGCCGCTTCCTGTGCTTTGTTCGTATCCCCTGAAGAACATTTCAAAGATCCGTGGGAGATGCGGGGCAGGAATGCCGCGTCCATTGTCATTCACCCTGATCAAAGCCTGACCCGGGGTGGTATGAATCTCTACCTCAACAAAAGGCTTTGATTCCTGAGGGTTGCAGAATTTCAGGCTGTTGGACAGCAGATTACTCAGGATGATCTCGACCCTACGCTTGTCGGACATAAACTGGCCTTCATCCCTTACCTTGATCCGGATATCAATCCTTTCAGATCCGGAAATATAGTTGAGGTTGTTGATGGTTTTTTCCAGCAGGAAATTAAAATCAATGGGCGAAAGCTTAACCTCGAACCGGGCATTGCGCGAATAGTCGATGATATCATGGATGATCAGGTCGAGTTTACCAATGCTTTCCTTCATCAATCCCAGGTACAAAGCCTGTTCAGTGGCATCAGCCTCAGCTTCAAGCAGGCTGATCAGCCCAAGGACAGACATCAGTGGGGCACGCAGCTCGTGGGAGGTGCTGTAAACAAAGTGGTCGAGCTCCGCATTGGTTTTGTGCAACTCCAGGTTCTTTTGGGTCAGGATCTTCTCCGTTTTTTTTGTTTCGGTGATATCCTGAATGTTCAGAAACAAAAAGTTTCGTTTTCCGAGCTCAATCTTCGAAGCGAAAAATACCAGTTCAACCGATTCATCTTTCCCACTGTCATACAGGCAATTAAAGTTTTTTTCGCCTATTTTCAAGGCTTCCCTGCATTTCTTATTGATCAGGTCTGATTGGCCCGGATGCAAATCCAAAAGAGATTTACCCAGAAGGGATTCTGAATTTTCCTGACCATAAAGGTCTGCTGCGGCGCGGTTGGCATCGAGAATTTGAAGGTTGCAGGGGTTCACTAGCAAGTGGACCACCGGGGCTTTGTGGAAAAGGATCTTATACCTTTGCATTTCGCTAAGTTCGGCAGCCTTTTCGTGATTCTGAATCACACTGGCCGCCAGTGTCCTGATCTGCGAAGCATCAACAGGAAGAAACACGGGGTAGCATTTCACACTAAACTTTTCTGCAGCGCAGCGGGTGGCTTGTTCGGGCGTTACCAGCACCAAGAAATAAGGGAGGTTGAAGGCGTCGTTTTCCGAATAAACTTCATTGACTTCATTCACAAAATAGTCAAAACCGGTAATGACCAGGTCAATCTCCGGCGTATCGGAAGGGGCATTCAGAGTCTTTAGCAGTTCCCCGGAGGAATCGCTGCTGATAAGGAACTCACCTTCGAGCTGTTTAAGGATGTCCAGCAAACGCGCGTCGCTGGAAATGAGGTAAAGGTGCTTTTTTCCGTTAT
>JAZBOS010000047.1 GCA_036351255.1 Bacteroides sp. | reverse complement strand
TCGCTAATGCCAATCCGTGGGATAACCTAAAGTTTGATCTTGAAGGTGTGGCGGAAGTGCAGCGAAAGTTTTTTGGCACCTTGACCAATACCTATTCTTTCTTTGCCCTGTATGCCAATCTGGATGCATTTGCTTACGATGCTTCAGCCAAAATTCCGGTAAACGAAAGACCCGAACTGGACCAATGGATTCTTTCCAAGCTTCAGTCTCTGATCAAAGAAACCGGCACTGCTTATGAAAACTATGATGTAACGCCCGCCACGCGGTCCATCATGAATTTCACCGTGGACCAATTGTCCAACTGGTATGTAAGGCTGGCCAGAAAAAGGTTCTGGAGAGGAGATATGAATAGAGACAAGCAGGCAGCTTATGAGACATTGTACGAATGCCTGGAGGTCATTACCAAACTCATGTCACCGGTAGCTCCTTTTTATGCCGATTGGCTGTTCCAAAATCTCACCTCAAGCCTGGAAGCCAAACCACTGTCTGTTCATTTGACCGATTGGCAACCATCAGATGATGAACTAATCAATGCATCGCTTGAAAACAGCATGCAATTGGCACAGGATATTTCCTCTCTGGTACATTCGCTAAGGAAAAAGGAAAGGCTAAAGGTGAGGCAACCGCTTCAAAAGGTGCTTATTCCGGTTTTGAATGCGGAAACCAGAGGTTTTATTGAGCACGTGGAAGATTTAATCAAATCAGAAGTTAACGTAAAATCAATTGACTATATTGATGACACATCTGATATTTTGGTAAAAAGCATCAAGCCTAATTTTGCCTTGCTGGGCAAAAGATTCGGGCCTAAAATGAAGGCGGTCAGCCAAATTATTCAGCAATGGGGCAAGGAAGAAATCGCTCAAATTGAAAAAGAAGGTAAGGCTGCCATCACTATAGATGGGGAAACAGAAATGCTGGAATTGGCCGAAGTGCTGATTCAGTCCCAGGATATCCCGGGTTGGTCTGTAGCGACCGATAATGGCATCACTGTAGCCCTGGATGTTACCTTAACTACCGCACTAAAGGAAGAGGGGATTGCCAGAGATTTTGTCAATCGAATACAGAACCTTCGCAAGGACATGGGGCTGGAAGTTCAGGACAAAATTCATATTCAGATCGCACCACTGAATGAAACGGTAGACCAGGCTTTGGACCATTTCTCTGAATATATCAAAACAGAAACCCAGGCGCTAGCCTTAAGCCTTGATGGCAATAGTAATAATTCCACCGTACTGGACATGGATGAGTTTGAACTCGCCGTTAAAGTAGAGAAAGTATAACTTATGAAATATTGGAAGTATTTTGGTATTACCTTATTGGTGATCGTAATTGATCAGGTGGTAAAAATGATGGTTCACTACGGGATGGATTTTGGCACCGCCGGTCAGATCAAGGTTTTTGGAGACTGGTTCAAACTTCATTATACCACCAATCCCGGAATGGCCTTTGGGATGCAACTCGGTTCGGAATATGGCAAACTAATCCTTACCAGTTTCCGGCTGATAGCCATGTTTGGCATCGGATATTATTTATATTCCCTGATCGATAAAAAAGCGCATGTAGGATACATTGTCTGTATTGCCATGATCCTGGGCGGGGCTATAGGAAACCTAATTGACAGTGTTTTTTATGGTGTTTGGTTAGGAAATGCTCCTTTTGATGCTGCGAGTCCATGGTTTCACGGGCAGGTGGTGGATATGTTTTATGTCGATATCTGGGAGGGTTTTATTCCCGATTGGGTTCCGTTGATGGGGGGTAGCTATACCGCCTTATGGCCTATATTCAATATCGCTGATGCTTCCATCTTTGTAGGGGTAGGGATCATCCTGGTTTTTCAAAAGCGGTTCTTCGATGAAGAAAACAAGGAGACAAAGTCTAAGGAGGATGAAGAAGATGAGGTGCAAAAGCAGTTTATCGATGAAAATAATAGCACCGCCTGAGGTTTATCAGGGTGTTTCATTTGTAAAAAGCGGTAAAAGACCTTTCGGGCTTTTACCGCTTTTTTTATGCCTGGGTTTTAAATCTTCACTTTCATCATAGTCATTTAAACCGGGTTAAAAAATTCTAAACTTTCCAATACCAGCATTATTAAAGCATCGCTATTACAAGAAGCGCGGGGCCCCGCCAGAGAACGAGGCGGCGTCCGGCTTTGCGGGGAGAAGTTTTCTGCTTGCTTGATTTTTCCCCTGAGTTGCTTTGCTTCAGGGCATGCCCTGATTCACCAAGGTGTTCAGGGCAAGTTTGCTAAAAAGAAACGAAGCAACCCAGGGAAAAAGAAATGAAGAGGCAAAAAGAGCC
>JAZBOS010000046.1 GCA_036351255.1 Bacteroides sp. | reverse complement strand
GGCGTCAGGTGCCCCATGCCATTCTTCATTTTTCATTTTCTTGAACGCGGATGCCACGGATGAACTGCGTTCAACTCGAATCATCGCGAAAAAAAATTACACGGATTTGGGCGGATTTCCCGGATCCACTGGCCTTTGCTTCTTACTTTTTACTGCTTACTTTCTACTGCCTACTACTTTCGCGTCCTCGCGTCCTCGCCTCTTCGTTCCCCATGCCCCATGCCCCATGCCAACATCCTATTACTCCCCAAAGCGGTAGCCGATGCCGGATTCGGTGATGATGAAAGTAGGTTTGGCGGGGTTGTCTTCGATTTTCTTGCGGAGTTGGGCGATGAAGACGCGCAGGTAATGAGTCTGTTCGACATAGCCGAAGCCCCAGACTTCCTTGAGGATGTACTGGTGGGTGAGCACGCGGCCACGGTTCTTGGCCAGCAGCTGGAGAAGGGAGAACTCGGTGGCGGTGAGTTTGAGGATCTCGTCGTTTTTCTTTGCCACGTGGGCGGCCATGTCGATGCTGAGGGTCCCGAACACCAGCACCGGGTCGTTGTTTTTCTGTTCGGAGGCCCTGAGGGCAGCACGTATCCTGGCAAGCAGCTCGCCGGTGCGGAAGGGCTTGGTGAGGTAGTCGTTGGCGCCATGGTCGAGGGCACGGATGATGTCTTCCTCAGAGCTGCGCACCGACAGCACGATGATGGGATGGGTGTACCATTCCCTGAGTTTTTTCAGGGTCTCCTGCCCGTCCATATCGGGCAGCCCGAGGTCGAGCAGCACCAACGAGGGGTGCTGGGTGGCTGCTGCCACCAGGCCCTCTTTGCCGTTGACGGCCTGGATGATGCGGAACCCGCTGGCCGAGAGGGTGATTTCGAGCAGCCTGCGGATGGGGAGCTCATCATCAATAATCAATATGGTATTACCGGCATTCATAGGTTTGGCAGCTAGGGCATCATGATTTCAGGGGTTTCTGAAGGGATACAGATGGTAAACCGCAATCCCCCTTTCTTGAGGTTCCCGGCGGTGATGGTCCCGTTGTGGGCTTCCACGAAGCCTTTTGCAATACTCAGTCCCAGGCCCAGTCCCCCGGTCCTGGTGCCATCGAGCCTGAAAAACTTGTTGAAAATATGTTTTAAGTCCGACTCGGGCAATCCCGGCCCCTGGTCCGAAACTTCGATCACGGCCGTTTCATTTTCATAACGGCCCCTGACCTCAATGGCGGAAGCCCCGGGTGCGTATTGCGTGGCGTTAAAAATCAGGTTATAAAGGACTTGTTCCATCAATCCAAAATCCATCTTCACCAGGGGCATGTCTTCGGGAATCGACACCCTGAAATCAAAGGGCTTCAGCTCATCACCGAGGTCTTCGGCCACCTTGTTGACCAGGTCGTTGAGGTCGTACCAGTCGAGCCTGGGCGAGATATGCCCGCTTTCGATGCGGGAGATGTTCAGCAGGTTTTCGATCAGGCGGTTGAGGCGCAGGGAGGCGGTGAAGATCTCCTGCGACAGGGCCGAGCGGAAATTCTCGTTGTCGGCGGCGTTGAGCATCGAATCGGCGGCACCCATGATGGTGGCCACAGGGATGCGCAGCTCGTGGGAGATGGAATTAAAAAGGGTTTTGTAGAGCCTGTCGGACTCATCGAGGAAGCGCACGCGCTGGGCCAGCTCGCCCAGGAACTCGCGTTCGAGGGCATTGGAGATCTGCGCAATGAAGGCCTCCCAATATGACTTTTGTTCGCCGAAAAAAGGAGTCTCGCGTTTCAGGGCGATGACGCCGGGATGCAGCCGCGTACCCTGGAGGGGGAAGAAAGCAAAGCCTTTAGAATCCATTCCCCTGGGTGTGGCAGCAGGGTCCAGGGCCGACTGAAAAACCCGCTCCGCCACTTCAAATTCGAGGGGATTGATTTTCATCTCCTCAAGGGGCCATGCTGTGTCGGTTAATACATTGTTTCCATCCTGGAGGAAAAAAAGCGCTTCGCGCTCAAAGTTCTTTCTGATCTCGACCACAGCCACCTGCAACACCTCGTCGAGTCCGCTGGCTTTGGAAAGCCCCCGGGTAAGCTGAAACAGGGCATTCGTTCTTTTTTCCCTTTCCTGCGAGATTTTCTGCTGTCGCCTCACGCGGGTGGTAAGCACCCCGTTGACAAAGGCAATGATGAAGAACAGCCCAAAGATGAGGATGTCCTCTGTTTTGTCGATATGGAAGGTCAGGTGGGGCGGGATGAAGAAAAAGTTCCAGGCCAGGGCGCTCAGGGAAGCCGCGAGGATCACGGGGCCTATGCCCATAAAGGTGGACAGCAGGGATACCACAAACAGCAGGATAAAGGAAACCACATGGTAGTTCTCTGTATTGGCCAGGGGGATGCATAGGGTGGCCGTCGCTCCGATAATCAGGATGGCGTAGAAATAGTGGCTGGTCCTTGTTTTAAACTTTCTGAACGTAATCTTTCCCATGGTATTTTGTCCTTCTCCTCCTTTCAATAACGATCTTCAAATTTAACGCATTCAAAGCAGAAATTCTCATGTTCTTATTTGCGCCAGAAACTCCGGGAAAACAATATCAGCACGGTATAAATCTCGAGGCGGCCCAGAATCATCAAAAACGAAAGGATTATTTTTCCCAGGACAGGCAAATGAGCAAAGTTGCTTGCCGGACCCACGGTACCGATACCGGGACCGATTCCCGCCATGCAGGTGGCCACCGATCCGCTTGCGGTGGACATATCTAAGCCAACCGCTATCATGGAAAGGGTACCCAGGGCAAAAACCAACAGGTAAAGCGAAACAAAGGTAAGGATGGAGGTATTCCTTTCGTCAGAAACCGGTTGATGGTTCAGGTGAATGTGAAAAATGGCGTGGGGAAACCTCAGCTGGCGGAAAATCCTGGCAAAATTCTTATACACAACGACATGTCGGGCAATTTTTATTCCCCCTGCCGTTGAGCCTGTGCTTCCGCCCAGGAACATGGCCAGGAATATGATGATCCAGGCATACTGAGGCCATAGCAGGTAATCGTCGGTGGCAAATCCTGTGCAAGTAATGATGGAAACGACCTGGAAAAACCCATCCCGGATAGATTGCTCCATAGGCCTGGGCGTCTTGAAAAACAATATGGACGTGATTACAAGTCCTACCAGTAAGATCACGCCCAGGTATGCCCTGAACTCATCGTTCTGCCTGATCTTGTCAAATTTCCTTTTTAACAGGTAGTAGTGTACCACAAAGTTCGTTCCTGCCAGCAGCATAAAGACCATGACAACATACTGAATGTAGGGGGAATAGCTTGCAATGCTGTCATTCTTCGGGGAGAAGCCACCGGTGGCAACCGTACCAAATGCATGGCAAACGCTTTCAAACCAATTCATGCCGCCCAGCCTGAGTAAAGCCCCCTCAGCGACGGTAAGTATGATATAGATCAGCAGCAGGCGCTCGCCGACACTTTTTGCTTTGGGATGAATTTTTTCTTGCAGTGACGACTCCAGGATAAAAAGATGGTATCCGCCGATTTTCAGCGAGGGCATCACCAAAATCACCAGGACAATGATGCCAATGCCCCCGATCCAGTGGGTGAGGCTCCGCCAGAAAACAACGCTGCGGGGCAGGATCTCGATGTCGGTCAGGATGGAAGAACCTGTGGTGGTAAATCCTGACACAGATTCAAAAAAGGCATTGACAAAGGACGGTATGGCGCCCGAAATTACATAGGGCAATGAACCGATGAGACTAATGACCAGCCACGACAGGGTGACGGTGAGATAAGCATCTTCGCGATGCAGGGTCACCTGAGCGTCAAGGCTACGGGTGAAATAATGGATGACCAGTCCTGCCAGCAGGGAAAGTGCGGCAGGTACTGCCATAGGCAGAATGGGCTCAGAAAAATAATAGGCCAAAGCCGAACTAACGATTAAAGCGCCAGAAAGGATAAACAGGTTTCGACTCAGAACTTTAAAGACAAGATGATATTGAACGACTTTGGTCATGAAATGGACGCAGGGTTTTATTCAACCTTCAGACCTGCAACAGCTTACTGCCATACTCCAGGTCATATTTTGTATATACAAATGAAGCCTGGATTTCATAAATACCATATCAATAAAGTGAAAGACCATGTCAAGATTTTATAAAAATCCGGAGGAGGGGTTCGGGTTTAAGGTTTAAGGTGCTGGGTGTCAGGTTTCGGGGGTTACTCCCTCCGCTGGCCAGCGGAGGGTTGGGGGGAGGTCCTTTGATTTCAGGTGTTTTTTTTTCCACAAATTTTCCCAAATGAAAAGACAATGAACACAAACATAATAGGGTTTAGGGATTAGGGTTTAGGGTTTATTCAACTTCTCAACTTCTCAACTTCTCAACTTCTCAACTAATTATCACATTACCACATTATCATATTTCTTTTGTGAGCATTTGTGTTTCTTCAGTTTGTGTGCATTTGTGGACTTTCTTTAGGAGCCCTGGTGAAACTGATGCAAGAGATCAAATCCTTGGAATCTAAAAAATTACCTGTACTTTTATCAGGAATTTACATATGTACAGATAAACATGCATAATAAAAAGATGCATCACTTTGGAAAGCAAGCTGTCATTTTTTTCCTTGTCCTGGCAGGGCTGCTAATTGTCATGCCCAGCAAGGGGCAAGCGGCCTGGTATGGTCCCGAGACGGTAACCATCGTGGTGAAAGACCGCAGCCAGAACCCCCTGGAAGGCGCGCTGGTGTTCGTGAACGACAGCACGGATCTGGCTGGCATCACCGATGAGCAGGGAATGTTGGAATACAGCCTGGAGAGCGGAACCTACATGCTCTTTGCCTATCTGCCTGACCATCGCGACCATTATTCGATGTTTACAGTGGAGGACGCTGAGCTTGAGCTTGAGGTAGTGCTGGCCCCTGCCCTCTTGTGGGCTACGGAACCCACGGGCCCTCCCCAGGGTGTTGGATCGGCCAACGGGGTGCGCCTGGCAGAGGCGGGCGGAAAGATCTATCTGCATATGGCTGTGGGGGGCGTGCCGGGAATGCCTACGGCGGGCGCCCTGACCGACTTTTACGTTTACGATCCGGAAGCTGACGAATGGGCCGCTTTGCCCAATGCCCCCTTCGGCGGGCAGTACGGTATCAGCACCGCCTATGGCCCCGGCCCGGAGGGCCAAGATGCCGTTTACATCATCCGCGGTTACTGGAGCGGGCAGCGCACCTGGTTGGCACGATACATCGTGGATAACGGGCAGTGGGAAACGGACCTCAGCTATGAGATCCCCTGGCGTCCCGAGCTGGGGAGCCCCCTCGATGGGGGAAGCAGTTTCCAGGACTACCCGCGCAATGGCGCCGTGATGGCCTGGGATGGCGACGATCATATCTACCTCTTCCCCGGCAGTGGCTACAGCTACCTGGCTTACGACTGGTACCGCTATTCGGTGAGCCAGGATAGCTGGGAAGCCCTGGATGCCCTGCCGCATATGCAGGGCCCCGGGAATGCAGCCATCTGGGTCGATGATGAGGCCGCAGGACTCGACCAGGATTACCTCTATGTGCATTTCGGGCTGGTGCCCCACGGCAACTATACCCATGCCGAGTTCTGGCGTTATGGGCTGGTATCGGAGAGCTGGGAACAGATGGCATCGCACGGCTACGGGGCCGATGACGGCTCGATGCTGGCCTGGGACGGAGAGCGGTATCTGTATCACATCCCCGGTGCCTGGGAAGAAGATCCCTGGGACCGCAACGTGGACCAGAAGAGGGAATTCATGCGCTATGACCTGGTAACGGATGCCTGGAGCCATATGGAATACAGCCCCTACAACCGCTGGGGAGGCTGGGACGACGGCGGGGGGATGGTCCGCGTGGAGCAGTCGATTTTTGCCCTGAAAGGCGGCAGTGACGTGTCGTGGGCTATTGGCGACAACATCGCGGGCGGGGGCTCCGTGCCTTCCAATCAGTTCTGGCGGTTCGCCATCCCGGAAGAGACTCTGGACCTTACCATCAGCGTTACGGAAGGCAGCGGCAGGATTTTTCCACCGGAAGGTGGCCACGCCCTGCTCCCCGATACCGAGCTTCAGCTGATGGCCACGCCCGACTCAGGTTATGTTTTCCATAGCTGGCGACTTGATGGACAGCCCTTTGGCAATGAAGCCACCACGACCCTGGTGGTGCGTCAGGGCACCCTTGTGGAAGCCCTGTTTGCGGATGAGAACACCTTTGTCCCGCATATTCCAGCCCTGGAGCCCCTGCAGGCTTATCACGCCCATGGCACCTTACACCTCAGCAAGCTCCCCGCAGAGGGAACCCTGATGGTTTTTGACGCCCTGGGGCGGGTGGCAGCATCGTGGGAAACACCTGCCCCGGGTGACCACAGCTTCAGATTCAGCCCACCTGCCGGGATGTATGTGATCAGGTTTGTGAGTAAAAAACCTGTCTCCCCGGTCAAGATCCTGGTGTATTAAAAACGCCCTCAGACAGACCTGTACGATTCAGGAGGATAATAAGAGAGAGACCCGGCAAAAGAACCGGGCCCCATTCCTTTTGAAAAAAGAATACGAATAAATTTACGCAAACCTTATTGCCTGAACTTGTTAAGGATTTCCATATCCTCTTCGTAATTCGAAATGATGTTGTGGATGATCTCCTGGCGGAAGGTCTCATCGGTAAATAGCTTTCTAAGGCCGGGATGGTTTAAGGGATCCAAGCCTCTCTGGGTGTAAAAATCCTGCAAAAGCATGATAGATTCCTCAATGGCCTGGGCATCCAAGACCATGGGGAACGGAGGCTCTTCCATCCCTGGTTCTTCGGCGAGGGTAGTAAGTGCCGGCTGCTGGGGTTGCATCCTTTGGTTCCCTGTTTCTAAAGCATTGATTCTTTCCTCGAAGGATGTCAGCAAATCTTCAAGGGTTTCGATTTGTTGCTGCTGCCTTTTAACCACTGATGCCAGGTCGTTTGCGTTCAGCCCAATAGCCATATTTACCAAAGAAATGCCAGGAGCGGAGGGCAATGCTGACCAGGCCACCCCGACCACCTGATCAACCTGATCGCCATTCAGGGCGTCGGGCGAAATGGCCAGACCCGTACCATCATTCAAACCAGAGGGAATGATGTAATCCCCGATTTGGGCGCCACCTCTGACCTTAACGGGCACCTGACCCAGAAAGGCAATCCTGGAAAAAGCTTCCGTTTTTCCCTCAGGGGGCATATTTCCAAGGAAAGCGGGGTTGGTAGAGACCACCCTGAAATGGTTGAGGCCTTCGGTATTCCTTGTCACCTTTCCGCCTTTTACTCCGACAATGTCACCCGGCATGATCCGTTCAAACGGGTCGAGGCGTTCCAGCCATTCGGCATAGTCGGCGGAACCCGATTCGTAGGTGACCCCCAGGTTGGTAAAGGCAAATACCTCATACCCTGCCAGGTTTGCAATCGCAAGCACCTCTTCAGCGATTGATATAGCCACCACCGAAGGCTCGGGCGGGCAGGCCACAACGCCTACACCGGCGCATGCATTGGGCAGGGCCGAAAGCCCGATATTGACGCCAGCGGCTACCACCTCGGCTGTATAAATAGAGGTCTCAAAAATGTATTCTGGCTCAGAAGCCACTTCACCGGCGGTCTGGCCTTCAATACGTCCTATTGCATTATACCCGTTGTCGAAAAAAGTAATGAAGTTGTTGCCTCCATCGGGGGTCCCGGCATCCACCTTCACGGCAATGCCCTGGCTGCTGCCTTCCACCCTAAGGGGATAAGCGCCGAAATCACTGTCACCGCCGGAGAGGGGGTTCGTGAGGCTAACGGTCAGCTGACCACCAAAATCCCCCGTCCCTCCAACATAAATATTCTTGTCGATGATCACCGAATCGCCATGCACCTTCAGGTTCCCGCCGATGTCGAGCCCCCCTGCAATGGCAATGCTGTCAGCTATCAGCAAGCCCCTGACATCCAGGATGCTTATGGACCTGGGGAATGCCCTGGGCACATCTTCCTCGGTGACCACCATTTTATTTGTCGTGGTAATTCCATCGATGTTTACATCGCCATCTGAGAAAATACGCATCCGTTCAAGGTTATCGGTTACCACCACCATATCCGCCAAATCGGAAGTTCCAAGGACATCCTTGCTGGGGTCGGTGCCCCGGTTGCCAAACAGCGACCAGGTCTGTGAAGGGATACCGGGGAGGTTTGTCTTTGGATCAATAGCTGCTTCATTGATCAGAAGTCCTGCCGTTTTGGCGTGGAGGGCATAGGGAACTGCCAGGAATTGAGAGGTTCCCATATCAGTCCATTCGGCTTCCAGGGGTCTTTTGACCTGCACCCGATAATAGTGGACATCCAGACCCCAGCCCAGGGCATCAAACCGATCACCGGCATTTTTTTCGCCTGTCCCCATAACGATGGTAAACAGGCCGTAAGCGTTGGTAATGACTTGATGGGTCTCTTCCCAAACCACTTCTCCCCGGGAATCACCCCTCAGGATTGTGACCCTGACATCAAGCGCTTCATTGGATACCAGTGCACCTTGCTCATCGCGCGCTTCTGCCTGGTAGACAATCCCTTCAGGCGTTTGCGCAGCCAAATCAGAAAGGATCCCAAAAAGGAAGAAAAGAACCAAAAGTAATTGCTTTGTAAAATTTTTCATTGTACTGAGGTTTTAAGTTTTTTTCAATGGAAAGAAATGGGGTAATCAAATTTTTTGAACCTTGATTACCTTTTGGTGCTTGTCATTATTTGAAGCGATGGTAACCAGATAAATCCCGGGAGGCAGAAAAGACAAGTCAAAACTGGCTAATTCATTGAAGACAACGTTTAATTCCCGGAGGAACCATTGTTTCCCGGAGATATCGGTCACCCGGACGATGAATTCATTCTCCTGTTCAGATTGGATATAAAGGGAAAGTGCCCGGTTGAACGGGTTTGGAAAAGCATGCACTTTCCAGGCTGCGCCTGGTAAAGCGGGGAGGTTTTCAATGGGGGGTTCGGCCACCTGTGCTTCCTTGAGAATGACCTGGTGGACCAAAGCCAATCGCCATTTGGAGATGTTCAGGGTGTTTGATTCAACACTGTTTCCGGCCGGAGCCACCACGGAAGACTGAAGAAAAACTTCCTGGCCATATAACATGCAACTTGAAAAAAACACCCAAAGAAAAAGAACTTGTACTTTCATTATTTCTGGTTTTAATGTTAACAAGTATTAGTTGTGCGTCAGCGTAGAAAATTCGCCGGACTCATCTGCCTACCTAAGTTGTGGGGAAGAGAAGTCAAACACTTAAAAAGCTATCCTGCCTTAAGCCAAGATCTTAACTGACCATTAAAAACTGGGGGAGGGACCAGTAAATGTTGGTTTTTTAAAAAATTAGCTTTCAGGTATTTACTTTTTAAAAGTTATGATATAACAATAGAGGGTACAATTAGTAACTTCCCTTATATTTTACCCTCGTAAAACGCAATAACCGACTAATCAAAACTGCAAGGTCCATTCGTAAAAACCCTAGTATTTTGATTGTGGCAAATCAGGAATATCGTATAGTGAGTTTTACAGAGGGATGAATTTTAGTCATGCTACACAATAAATCAACTTAATTATATAGCATGATACATGAGCAAGCATTTTTCTGTTTTGATAAAATCAAAACACTCCGGTCCTGTTTTGGAAAAATTTTATAAAAAGTCAGAAATAGTCTCAAAAGCTAAAATACTGAAGATGGGAAAAGGAAATCCAGGCATTCACCTGAAGGAATGGGGGGCACAACAAAATGGAAACATAAAAAAACAGCCGGCACGTTTGTACCGGCTGTTTGGGGTGGAAGATGGGACTCGAACCCACGACCCTCAGAACCACAATCTGATGCTCTAACCTGCTGAGCTACATCCACCGTTTATAAGGGACTGCAAATATAAGAATATTTCTTTTTGTAAAATAAGGGGTGTAAATAATTTTGTTTACACCGGTCATCCAGCCTTATGAATACGGGCCAATAAGTTATTTCAAAGCCAAGTGGACGGGGCTGTGAGAAGTTGTCAGGGCTTCAGTTTTATGGTTTTCAGCCTGAGCTCAAAATATTTTCCCGGATGCACATTGGGATTCAATGATCTGCGGGGGATTTCCGGGCTGAGCCCGGGCAGGTAAACGGCACACATGGTATTGGAGACGTGGTAAAGATGCTGATGCATTTCCTTTGGCAGTCCGTCGATGATGCCTGCCAGCACGCTCCAGCGGGTCTGTTCGGGGTTGCGGGCGTAATCGTGCCAGACCACAATGCCCGTGTCCTGGTTTAATGCTTTCAGTATTTGGCCTGAGTCGGATCTCACGGCTTCGTAATGGTGGTCGCCATCCACAAAGATCATATCAAAAGCCTTCTTCAGCGAGCTGAAATCGAAGCCCAGGGAGTTGGCCTGCAGGTGAGTGACATTGGCCAGATTCTTCGAAAACAGGCGATGCAAGCCAATATATTCCTCTGTCATTCCCATGGCGCGCATTTCATTATCGGGCAGGTTGATGGTCACGGCTTCACTGACCAGGGGGGCCACGTTGGCCACGCTTTCGCCGCGCCATGTGCCGATCTCGAGGTAGCTTCCCACCTTGTATTTACGAGCCAGGGCACGCAGCAAAGCCAGGTCGGTGGGCAAACAGCTGCCATCCAGAAAGGCATAGGGCGTCACGGTCTCATCAAAGCCGGGGAACAAATCCTCAAGAGCGATCACGGGAAGCCCGTTTTCAAAGCCGTACTGCTTAACGACCCTTTTTCGCCAGTACACCTCCTCATCGAGGACGTGGTTCAGCAGCCAGGGGTTTTTGATGATCTGCCAGAGTCCGGTCAGCGCCTTTTGAATCTTATACATTATGTTGTCCTTGGTGTGCTCCAAAGGTATAGGTTTTGCGGCGGTTTCTTTGCCCTCCGGAAGATCACCCTCCTGCTGGAGGCGCTGAATCTTAAATTCTTTTTCCAGTTTTTTGAAGTCCGATTTGCAGTATACCTTGCTCATGAGTTTGGAATTAACAATGAGTTAATACGAAGTAAACCATAAAAGCTTAAAAAGGTTGGTTTTTTTTGCGAAATTTGCTGTTGCAAGAGATATTGGCCCCCTTTTTGTGCCAGCAAAAGAAGCGAAAACGGATGGTAAAAGCGCTGCTCCGCCAGGAAGGCATACAAAACTTCCTGAAGTTGTTTTCCAGTTCCCTGGTGGCCCAGGGACTTTCGCTTGCGCTCTCCCCCCTGTTTGCCCGTCTGTTCAGCCCCGATGATTTTGGTTTGATGGCCCTTTACCTGGGCATTTTCAGTGTGGCCTCGGTGCTTGGCACAGCCAAATATGAGCAGGCCATCATGCTGCCACGCAGCGATCAGGCGGCCAGGTCGCTGTTCTGGCTGGTGCTGATGATCACCCTGGTCGTTTCTCTGCTGGTGCTTTTACTGACGGGTGTGGCTGGTGGATTTTTCACGCGCCTGTCGGGCAATGCAGGCCTGAAGCCCTGGCTGTGGTTTCTGCCGCTGAGCCTGTTGATGCACGGATTGTTCCAGGGCGCCACCTATTATGCCAACCGCAACAAGCAGTTTGGTATTATTGCCGGCAGCACCCTGACTCATTATTCTGTGCTGAACGGGGTGAGGGTATTGACGGGCTTGCTCAGGGCGCCCTTCAACGGGCTGCTCGCTGCACAGATCATGGCCCAGGCAGGCAGCACGGCCTATATGCTGGCTCGCGTGGGCAAAAAGTTATTCAAACTGGATGCCGCCCTTTCAATGGAGCGTATCCGTGAGCAAGCCATGGTTTATTCGGGCTATCCTCGCTTCAACCTCTTGCTCAACTTTACGAACAACCTCTCGGGGGCCCTGCCCATCTTTATGTTTACCAAGGGATTTTCGGCTGAAATTGCAGGGCTGTATGCCTTTGGCTATACCTTTATTTTCAGGCCGCTGAGCATGTTTTCGCAGAGCACGCTGCAGGTGCTTTCGCAGAAGATTATTGCCGACCACAACGAGGGGAAATACGTGTACCCTTCGCTGAAAAAACTGGTGATGCGTTTTTTCTGGCTGGGCATCGGGCCTTTTGCCCTGCTGGCCATCTTTGCCCCTGCCCTGTTCAGGCTGGTGTTCACTGAAGAATATATGATGGCAGGAACTTTCCTGCAGATCTTCAGCCCCTGGCTGTTTATGGTGTTCCTTACCAGCCCCCTGTCATTCATCCCGGAATTGTTCTTCCGGCAAAAAAAAGCCATGGTCATCGACCTTATTTACCTGGTTTTACGTTTTTTTGCCCTGGCAGCCGGCATCTGGAGACAGGACCTCTGGCTGTCGCTGGGACTGTTCTCGGCCGTAAGCTTTGGGGTGGTTACCTACAACCTGCTTTGGTACCTCAGCCTGGCCAGAAGGCAAGCCATTGTCCCTGAACTGAATAGTAAACAAAAGGAATAAGCGATGAAGGGAAAGCAAGCTGGCAAAATACTGGTCATCCCTTCGTGGTATCCACCCAAGGGAGGGTACTTCTTTCGCGAGCACGCCCTTGCACTGGCCAATGAAGGATTGGAGGTTGACGTAATGGCCGGATTGCATACCAGCCTGCGGACCCTCAGGCTGAAAGAACTTCAGAATGTCCGTAAAATTGAGATCCACACCCTTGACGGGATCACTGAATACCTGAAGAAGTATTGGATCATTCCCTTTTCCAATAGGCCTAATTTTCACGGCTGGATCAGTTTGATGCTGCGCTTTTTCAGGAAATACCAGGAAAGACAGGGGCCGCCCGATCTGATCCTTGCCCACAGCAGCATCTGGGCAGGACTGGTGGCAGCCTTTATCAAGGAGAAATACGGCATCCCCTATGTGATCACTGAGCACCGGAGCCGGTTTGTTTACAACACCCCGGAAGCCAGGCAGCAATTTGAGCCCTGGTTCTTTCCCTATCTAAAAATAGCTTTTGAGGGTGCCGCTGCCGTGGTAACGGTAAGCAAATCACTCCAACCCTTTATCCGGGAGGTTGCCCCTGAAGTCGAGGGTAGGCTGCATTGCATTCCCAATATGGTCGATACGGATTTCTTTCATCCTGCAAAAGGGAAAAAGCCCCTGAAGCCTTTCCGGTTTTTTTCGCTTGCCAACCTTATTCCCTTGAAGGGGATGGACACCCTGGTCGAGGCCTTTGCCAGCGCAAGCCAGGAATTTGAAGGAGATTGCCAGCTGGTCATTGGTGGCGACGGTCCGGAGCGCCCGAGGCTGGAGCGACTGTTAGAAGAAAAGAGACTCAGGGGGAAGGTCGTTTACGCCGGGAAGCTGAACCGCAGCCAGGTGCTTGACCAAATGCAGCAAGCCCATGCTTTTTTACTTGCCAGCCATTTTGAGGCCTTTGGGGTGGTTTTTATTGAGGCGATGGCCACAGGACTACCCCTGATCGCCACCCGTTCAGGAGGCCCGGAAAGCATCGTAAACGAAAACATCGGATTGCTGGTGGAATCAGGAAAATCCGATCAACTGGCTGGAGCTTTGCTTGAAATGATGAATCAGTATGAACGATATCAGCCTGCTCATATCAGGCAGGAAGCCATCACTCGCTATAGCAAAAGCGCGGTGGCACAGCAATACATTAAACTTTTTGACAATATCAAAAAATAAAGAAACGATATGAACCAACTTTTCCTGGTTTACAACTACAACTATTACTGGCACCAGGCGGAAGACCTTTATTTTAAGGGTTTTTTCTTCGACCGCGATGGCCGGCATTACCACGAAGGAGGCGCACTGGAGGTATTGGCCCCCCTGAAGGACCGCAAAGCCATAAGACAGGAGGTGGAAAGCATTGATGGGCCTTTTACGATCATCAAACAAACCAGCGAAGGAATCCTGATCTGCACGGGTGCTATGAGCATTTTCCCGGTTTTTTACACCTGGGAAAACGGGAAGTGGCTGGTGTCGGACAGTTCTGATCAACTGCTTAACATGAAGCAGGACAAGCACTGTAATACCGATGCCTTTGATGAATTTATGGGCGCAGGTTTTGTCATGGGGCGCGAAACCTTACTGAAGGGGATCTATAAATCGCAAGCAGCTGAAATCCTGTTGCTTAAACCCGATGGAACAACAGCGTCCGATATTTACAACTATTTCCTGCCCAAAGCCTTTTGGGGAGAGAGCCTGACCGAGTTGAAGGTCAAGCTGGTGTATAAACTCAAAAACGTGACCAAGCGCCTGATCACTTCCCTGAAGGATCGAACGGTGGTGGTGCCCCTGAGCGGGGGTTACGACTCCAGGCTGATTGTCTCGCTTCTGAAGAACGCAGGCTACGAGAAAGTCATCTGCTTCACTTATGGCAGGCCAAACCAGGAGTCGGAATTAAGCCAGCAAGTAGCTGAAAAACTTGGATACCAGTGGATCTTTGTTGATTACCGCAAAACAGATATAAAGGGTTATTTGCATGATCCGGTTTTCCAGGACTATAACCGCTATGCCGGAAACAATTACACCATGCCCTACCTCCAGGAATATTTTGCTGTAAAATACCTGAAAGATAACAAACTGATCCCGGACGACAGTGTATTTCTTCCGGGTCATGGGGGTGATTTTCTTGCGGGAGGCCATGTCAAGAAGGCTGCCAGGACAAAACGAGACCTTAAAAACCTGGCCCCACATATTGCAAAAAAATATTTCCTGTTTATCCCCTTAGGGAACGCTGCCAAAGACCAGATCACCAGGAGGCTGGAACAATGGTTTGAAGGCTATCATCCGCCGGATGGTGCTACCGACCCTTTTTACAGTGTTTACGCCGAGGACTGGTATGTAAAAGAGCGTGGCTCAAAGTTCATCTTTCAATCGGCACAGGTATTCCCTTATTTTGGTTATGCTTTTCGCCTGCCCTTATGGCATAAGGATCTGAGAAACCTGTTCAGGCAGGTCCCCTTTGATTTGAGGCTCAACCAACAGTTGTACTACCAACTTCTGGAGGATGAGTTTTTCAAGCCCCTGGGCATCTTTTTCGAAGAAAATGAAATGAAAGAGGTCGGCAAGAACAGCTTGGAGAAACGCATCAGGAAAATCCTGAAACCCCTGGTTCCCGGCATGGTGCTGGCACGTAAGCTAAAGGCAGCCGACTGGATGTGCTACGACAAGTTTACTTCAGAGATGGAGCAGCAGCTAAAAAAAGAGGGGCATCCGCCCCTCAAAACGATTTTCAGCTATAATGCCCGCATTTGCAGGTGGTATTTACAGCAGGTGCGCAAAAAAACGGATTGCAGGAATTAGCCTGGCCTTATTCGGAAGCCCGTCCCTGGAAATTTGCTGTAAACTCATCCAGGTTGGGATTGGTTTTGTAAACGTCTTCATTGAAGAAAACCAGGATGGGTTCCATTCGGACTGCATTCCGAAAGCCAGGCAGGGCATAGATCAGGCTCAGGTTCTCATCGAAGAACGCCACCGATGGATAGCTCATACGGCCCTGCAGGATGGCAATGGCAAAATTATGGGCGCCGCGGCGCTGGCTGGCCCTTTCATTTTCATACTTCACACCCTTGAAAACAATGGGCTCGGTTTGCTCGGCATTGAGCTTCACGGCGTAGAAATGGGTATTGATATAATCAACAATGACGGGATGGGTAAATGTCTCAGCATCCATACGCTTACACCAACCGCACCAATCGGTATAAATGTCAACAAAGATCTTTTTGGGGTCTTTTTTATGCAGTTCCTGGGCTTCTTCAATCGTGAGCCAGTTTATCTTTGCCTCCTGGGCTTTTACAGGGAATTGCACCAGCAGGCTAAAAGCCACGGCAAAAAGGATGGTTGAAAAAAGTCGGATATTCATAATGAAAAAAGTTTTTTTGAGTCGGTGAATTACTTCACTAAAATTATGCCAATTTTTGTAAAACCGCAGAAAAATTGCTTTTTGTCTTTTCCGGCTTGCGGTATTTCTATTATTATCTAAACAGAAAAAAATTCATTTTGTTTTATAAATTTGACAGCAAAATTGCTCCAGGTGTTCCGAAAAAAGAGAGATGACATACAAGGTTCCCTAAGCAGGATGGCCTGGCGGCGGTTTCTCAGGAACCCAGTATCGCTGGGAAGCCTTGTATTCATAAGCCTTTCAGCTATCCTTGCTGTCCTGGGTTATCTCATCACCCCCGACGCTACCCCCTTTGCAAACCATCAGCAGTTAGAACTTGCCACCCATAAACCAGGACACAAAGCCACCCTTTTGCTGGTTAGAAAAAATGAAGTGCCGAAAAAAAGCCATTTTTTCCATAAAATGATTAGGGGTAAGGTATCTGAAGTGAACACCATTCCCATTCAACGATACTGGTTTGAAGGCCCCTGGCTTTATTACGAAACCTATGCAGGGCAGCCCGACTATCCTGGGCTGGAGGACAGGATATGGCTGCCGGATGTGCTTTTCCCCATTCAACACGACCAACATCAGGGCGAGCCTGTCAATGATTCCCTTTCATTCATTTCCTTTTCGGGGGAGCATCTGACCCTTCCCATCCTGGAAATGCAGCAGCAAGTGGAAGCGGAACACATTAAAAACCGCAGGTTCATTTTGGGAACAGACCGCTTTGGTCGGGACCTGCTGAGCCAGCTCATCATTGGCACGCGCGTTTCCCTCTCCGTGGGATTTATTGCGGTTTTTATTTCCCTGGTCATTGGCATTACCCTGGGTAGCCTGGCAGGTTATTTCAGGGGGAAACTGGATGACCTGGTGATGTGGCTGATAAATGTGATCTGGTCCATCCCTACCCTGCTGCTTGTCATTGCCATCACCTTCGCCATCGGGAAAGGATTCTGGCAGGTCTTTCTGGCTGTGGGGCTCACCATGTGGGTGGACGTGGCAAGAGTAGCCAGGGGACAAGTACTCAGCCTGCGTGAGAAAGAGTTTGTGGAAGCATGCAGGGCGCTGGGTTTGGGGAGTACCCGCATTATCGTACATCATATTCTCCCAAACATCATGGGACCCGTGATCGTCATTTCAGCCGCTAACTTTGCTTCAGCCATCCTGATCGAAGCTGGGTTGAGTTTCCTGGGCATAGGGGTACAACCACCTATGCCTTCCTGGGGCACCATGATCCGGGAACATTACGGATATATCATACTCGACAAGGGCTATCTGGCCTTTATGCCGGGTCTGCTGATCATGCTGATGGTCCTTGCTTTTATGCTTACCGGAAACGGCCTGCGGGAAGCCCTTGACAAAACACCCCGGTTCTAGTTAGACTTTTTGTTAAGCGTAGCACGAAGATAGAAGGAAAGCCTCCCCTGGCCTTCAGGCAGGAAGCCAATACCAAGCGGGCTTCCTGATCGCCGGGAGATATCCATCAGCCCCAGGCCTGCACCCCCGGTTCCGTTGGTATCCTTTTGCCTGCGGCGGGTAAGGTAGATAGACCTCAATTCGGAGGTCCCCATACGATTGATTTCTGCAATGCGTCGCTTCAGGTAGTCCATTTGCGAAGGGTCAATCAGATTAACTGTAAGCAGATGGAAGCCTTCAGGATTCTGAAATAACAAAAAACGACCCGCGCCTTTCCCTGTAGAACCCTTTGTCTGGCTGTAATGCAGGACATTCTGAGCCATTTCCACAAAAATACTAAAAGCTCTTTTCCCGGTCACGGGATCGCTAAGGTTCTCTACTTCATTGCGCACCGCACTGGCCAGGTTGACGATATTTTCCTGGGTGAAAGCGCCATTAAATGCAAGCAGCAACTGCCCTGCAGCTCCCTGGGAAAATACTTCACGGAACGTTTCCAGATGCCTCATTAGAAAACCAAATTTACACAAACTACCTGTTCGTCCTGTAAAAGTATGGATTAAGTTTATAAAAACAAACAAATAAAGAAATCTATTCTTTGTTCCCCAGCATAGGCACAAAGCGGAAGAGGCCGAAATCCTCCTGCTCGTATTGGTTCTCATCCAGTTTGGTAATGCGAAACATGGTTTGCGTCCCGCCTGACCCCACAGGCACTACCATGACTCCCCCGGTTTTCAATTGTTGAAGCAGATCGGGCGGGATCTGGGGGGCTGCCGCCGTAATAAGGATCTTATCAAATGGGGCATAGGCAGGTAAACCCTTATAACCATCGCCATAAAAGAGCCTGGCATTATAGCCCATCTTTGCCAACAAGGCCTTGGTTTTCAGGTATAGGCTATGGTGACGTTCAATGCTAAACACCTTGGCTCCCAGCTCCAACAGCACGCAAGCCTGGTAACCACTGCCTGTGCCGATCTCCAGAACCTTATCCCCTTTCTTGACATCAAGCAATTCAGTTTGGTATGCAACAGTATAGGGTTGGCTAATGGTTTGCCCCGCCCCTATGGGAAAGGGCTTATCCTGGTAGGCAAACTCAACAAATGAGGAATCGAGGAAAAAGTGCCGGGGGATCTTCTCAATGGCCGCTATCACCCGTTCATCCTTAATGCCTTTTCCCCGAACTTCTTCGGCCAGTTTTCTCCGCAATCCCTTATGCCGGTAGGTATCTATCATGGGTAACCCAAATCCAGATTAACATTGTCAATTACTTGCTAAAATAAGCAATTCCCCGATAATAATGAGCATGAAATATGGACTTCCAGCGTTATTAAGTATACGGCCCAAAAAAAGAAAAACCATTGATTTCCTGGGTTCGGAGATGGAAAAGGAAAAAACCATTATGACAAAGCTTTTAATATTTTACTTTTGCATTACTAAAACAATACATTCTTCAAATGACGACACAGGTAAATAAAATTGGGGTATTAGGTGCAGGACATCTGGGCAAGATTCACATTAAGTGCATTCAGGAATCGGAACGTTTTGATTTGCTGGGATTTTATGACCCCAACCCGGAGATATGCTCCGAGGTGGAAGAAAAATTTGGCATAAAACGTTTCCCTTCAGCCGATGCCCTGATCGATGCCTGTCAGATGGTGGATATTGTGACCCCTACCGTGAACCATTTTGAAAGTGCATCCCGGGCACTCCGGCGGTCGCGCCATGTGTTTATTGAGAAACCCCTTACCACAACCCTCACTGAAGCCCGGGAACTTATTGAACTGGCCAGGGAAGCCAATGTGAAGGTGCAGGTGGGCCATGTGGAACGTTTCAACCCCGCCTTCATTGCAGCCTATCCTTATCTGGAAAATCCAATGTTTATTGAGACGCATCGCCTGGCCCCCTTTAACCCGCGTGGGACAGATGTGCCTGTGATTCTCGATCTGATGATCCATGATATTGACATCGTGCTTCACGTGATCAAATCTCCTATCAAGAAGGTCTCCGCCAGCGGGGTCGCCGTGGTTTCCGATACCCCGGATATTGCCAATGCGAGGGTAGAATTTAACAATGGTTGCGTCGCCAACCTCACAGCCAGCCGTATTTCAATGAAAAATATGCGCAAATCGCGCTTCTTCCAGAAAGAGGGATATATCTCAGTAGATTTTCTAACCAAGGAAACCGAGATCATCAGGATGCAATCCTTTGAGAAAACCGATGACCCCTTTGCCATGGTTATTGACCTGGGCCCCGGGAAGGGTAAAAAACAAATCTTTGTTGAAAAGCCAAAAATCCTTCCCATTAATGCCATAAAAACCGAACTGGAAACCTTTCATGCTTCCATAGTAGAAAACACCTTGCCCGTGGTGACTATCGAGGACGGCTACCGGTCACTTGAACTGGCCTACCTCATTATGGAGAAAATTGAAATCAACACCCAGGTGCTGGGTTAAATACTGACTTAGAGGGTATTTGGCTCTTTCTTGAAGGAAATTTCCTGCCTTAACATTTTCTTTATTTGTGTATAAACAATATGTCCAACGCACAAGCGTTATCATTTTATTATTGCCTCCCCGTTCTTTCATTCATTTACAATCACCAATCATAATGAGCCCATGAACTAGAATTTTTTTTGCGACACCAAAACAACAGCATGGATAAACGACTACAAAAAATCTATCTTTTCCGGTACCTCATTTTTGATTTCCTTGCTGCCTCCCTGGCCTGGTTTTTTTTCATCAGTTTCAGGAAAGCCAATCATAGCTTTGGCCTGGGCAGCCTGAAGGAACAACTGTTTATTGATGAGAACCTGATCTTTGGGCTGGTAGCAATTCCCTTATTCTGGTTATTGTTATATTATGTCAGTGGTGCGTACAAATCCATTTTCCGCACCTCCCGGCTGGGGCAATTTGGCCAGACCCTGTTCACCTCAGTGATTGGAGTCCTGGTGATCTTTTTTGTGGTACTGCTCGACCAGGAAGTTAGCACCAGCAGTGAATACTACAGGTCCTTCCTCTTCCTCCTTATTTTTCATTTCTTTTTCACGGCCACTTTACGGCTGGTGCTCACCACCCTGCTCATCAACAAAATACACAACAGAATCCTTGGATTCAAAACCATCATCATTGGTAGCCAGAAAAAAGCCCTGGAGGTATTCAAAGAACTGGAATCGCAAAAAAAATCTTCCGGAAATAAGTTCATCGGTTATGTCAACGTAAATGTTTACGACCATTACCTGATCGAAGAGCATTTACCACGCCTGGGCTGGTTTAAGGACCTCAGGGAGATCATCGAGCAGCATCAGATAGAAGAAGCCATCCTGGCCATTGAACCCCGTGAGCATAAAAATATCAGCCAAATCCTGACCGAATTATATCAGTCTGATGTGGTGGTAAAGGTCATTCCTGAACTGCATGATATCCTCCTTGGAGCCGTAAAGATGACCTCCATCTTTGGCACACCACTCATCCAGATTCAGCCCGGCTTGATGCCTGTGTGGCAGCAATCCTTCAAACGGTTCATGGATATTGTTGTTGCCCTTATAGGACTGGTCGTTCTTTCTCCGGTTTTCCTCATCACTGCCCTGATTGTTAAATTAACCTCGCGCGGCCCGGTATTTTATGCCCACGAACGCATTGGATTGCATGGAAAACCTTTTATGATGCATAAGTTCCGCTCCATGTTTGTAGATGCTGAAAAGGACGGCCCTCAGCTTTCATGCAAAGATGACCCCAGGATCACCCCCTTCGGACGCTTTATGCGGAAAGTCCGGCTGGATGAGATCCCCCAGTTCTTCAATGTGCTCATTGGGAATATGTCACTGGTAGGCCCCCGGCCTGAAAGACAGTTCTATATCGATCAAATTGTGAAAAAAGCGCCCCATTACCGGCTGCTGCAGAAGGTAAAACCCGGCATTACAAGCTGGGGACAGGTGAAGTATGGGTATGCTGAAAATGTGGACCAGATGATCGAGCGCCTGCGGTATGATCTCCTGTACCTCGAAAACATGTCGCTCGCAGTTGATTTTAAGATCCTGATATATACTGTCTTGATTATTCTCCAGGGCAGGGGAAAATAAATCGCTTTAAAGCACCCCTGCCTCTATCATCTCGACAATTTCTTCAATCATGCGGTCTTCCCCTTCCGGATCGTATTTTGTCCTCAGATTAAAGCCAAACAACCGGCCAAGGCCCTGCCAGAAGACAGCGGATACCATCCCCCGGAATTCTCTGACCACATCATAAGAAGTATTACTTGTTTCTCGATCCACGAGTTTGATCAGGATTAAGCCCTGGCTGAATGTAAGCTTTTTCAAATCATCTTCAAATTCAGCCCTGAGTTCCATCTCGGCCTGACGCATGGCCCTTTTTCGCTGAATTTCATTGGGGAGGGTCATCAAAAGCTCATTGTATTCCTCATATTTGATTCCTGCCAGTTTGGCATAGGGATAGACGCGTTTGATATTGTAAACCAGCCTACGGTAACGGTTCTCTTCGGCGCGGTTTTTAAAGATCCGGGGAGCAAAGAATGCAACGGGGGCCAGATCAATCACCGGAATGGTGTCCCCGTCCACAATGCGAGCCTTCACCACCTGGCCCTGAAAACCCTCACGCATAAGAATGTCCTGACCCCTGACTGCACTCAAGCTGGTCAGCAGCAGAATCTGCATTAGGAGGTATGTTAAAAATCGCTTCATTCCTGTACCAAAAGTCACGGCAATAAATATGCCAAAAAAAAAGCGCCTGTTCAGGGAACAAACGCTAAAAGTTAAGGAAAATTTTATTTAATTCAAAACTTAAACTACTGGTTTTTAAGCCACTTTAAGGCGGTTCATCTTCGATTTCTCCAGACGCGCCATGGCGTATTCCAGGGTGATTATGAATTCTTTCTGGGGTTTTTGCGAGGAAGGAATCTCAAACATGGCTTCCATCATAATCACCTCACAAATGGACCGCAGCCCCCTGGCGCCCAGCTTAAATTCCACAGCCTTGTCCACAATAAAGTCAAGCACTTCATCATCCACCTTAAGGTGAATGTTGTCCATTTCAAACAACCTGACGTACTGCTTAATGAGCGAATTTTTTGGTTCAGTAAGAATGGCCCTGAGCACACCGCTATCCAATGGATTGAGGTAGGTAAGCACTGGCAAGCGTCCCACCAGTTCAGGAATCAGCCCAAAACTCTTCAGGTCCTGGGGTGCAATGTACTGTAACAAATTTTCGCGGTCAATGAGTTCGGTTTTGTTCACCCCATATCCAATGGCATTGGCCTGAATACGCGAGGCAATTTTTTTCTCGATCCCATCAAAGGCGCCCCCGCAAATGAACAGGATATTCTGGGTGTTGACCTGGATCATTTTCTGTTCGGGATGCTTTCGCCCACCCTGCGGAGGGACATTCACCACGGAACCTTCCAGGATCTTCAAAAGGGCCTGTTGCACCCCTTCGCCCGAAACATCCCTGGTGATGGAAGGGTTGTCGCTTTTGCGGGCAATTTTGTCCACCTCGTCAATGAAAACGATGCCTCTTTCGGCCGCCGCAACATCATAATCAGCTACCTGCAGCAGGCGGGCCAAAATGCTTTCCACATCTTCTCCTACATACCCGGCCTCGGTCAGCACCGTCGCATCGGCAATACAAAAAGGAACCTGCAGCTGCCTTGCAATGGTACGTGCCAATAGGGTCTTGCCTGTTCCTGTTTCACCTACCAGGATGATGTTCGATTTTTCAATCTCAACATCATCATCTTCTTTCCTGGGTTCAGGTTGGTTGATGCGCTTATAATGATTGTAGACCGCCACCGACAACACCTTCTTGGCATCATCTTGCCCGATCACATACTGGTCGAGGTATTTTTTGATCTCAGCAGGCTTCAGAAGCTTGAATGAAGGGATGTTGGCCTTGCCTTTCAGGCTTTTCTCTTCAGCCACAATCAGGCCTGCCTGTTCCACACAACGTTCACAGATATGTGCCCCGATGCCGGAAATCAGAATTTCAGCTTCCGAGGCATCACGTCCACAAAATGAACATTTTCGGGTTTCCTTTGCCATAATACTATTTGGCGGTAGTCCGCCGGTATCTCTTATTTTTTGTTGGTAAGCAGCACTTCGTCAATCATTCCGTATTCCTTGGCTTCCTCGGCGGTCATCCAGTAATCACGGTCAGAATCAGCATAAACTTTTTCGTATTCCTGCTTCGAATGCAGCGAAATGATCTCGTACAATTCTTTTTTCAGTTTGATAATCTCCCTTGCGGTGATCTCAATATCAGAGGCTTGTCCTTCAGCGCCCCCCATGGGCTGGTGGATCAGCACCCTGCTGTGCTTCAGTGCAGTGCGTTTCCCGGGTGTTCCGGCACACAACAGCACAGCCCCCATCGAAGCGGCAATACCCGTGCAAATGGTAGCCACATCCGGAGCAATATACTGCATGGTATCGTAGATGCCAAGGCCGGCATAGACCGATCCACCCGGGGTATTGAGGTAAATCTGAATATCTTTTTTGGGATCAACCGACTCAAGAAACAACAACTGGGCCTGGATAATATTAGCCACGTAATCATTGATGGGAACCCCAAGAAAAATGATCCTGTCCATCATCAAACGGCTGAAAACATCCATGGTGGCAACATTCAGCTGCCTCTCCTCAATAATGGTGGGGCTGATGTAATTGCCATACACCGAGGCATAACTATGCAGGGTCTGGCTGCTTATACCCAAATGCCGGGTAGCATATCTTGAAAATTCATCCTTTTTGCTCATAAGGGAAAGTGTTTATGATTCTGAATTTCATTTTGCCGAAGCTTTATCGGCCTGGTATTTTTCAGTCACTAATTTAACAAAATCATCAAAGCTGATCTCTACTTCATTCAACTTTAATTTTTCTTTATACAAGGCAAGCAATTTCTTATCGAAAAGGTCATCGTAAACCTTCTTGATCTCTTCCTGGTTCTGCATGATGTTTTTCACAAAACCATCGATCAGTTCCTGCTCAACATTTTCCTGTCCATACTGCCTCATCTGGGCTCTCATAAAAGAGCCAAGGTAGTCGGTCACCTCCTCCCGGGTCACTTCAACATGATTGGAAGTGATCAGGTGGCTCTCAATAAGTTGCCAGCGGAAAGTATCAGCGAGGGCAGGGAATTCCTCATCAACCTGCTCGGCTGTAAACTCTCCCTTATTCGCATCTTTCAGCCACTTCTTCAGGAAGGTCTCGGGAAGATCCAGCTTGGTCTCCTCAAGGAGTTTCTTCATGACCTCGTTGCGGAAATGCTTGTCGGAATCCACCTGGTATTGTCCGCTCAGTTGATCTGACAGTTTTTGCCGGAAAGCTTCCTCTGTTTCAACATCTTCGCCAGGCATGGCCTTTTTGAATAGCTCTTCGTTCAGTTCGGCGGGTTCAATCCGGGAAATGGTCTCAACGGTAAATCGAAACATCGGATTATAATTGGAGAGCTCATCTTTTTTCACCCCTATGATCCCGGCAGCTTCGGTTTCGTTTTCAACGGCTTTCACCAGGTCAAATTCAACGGTATCACCGATCTTCATTCCGATCAGCTCTTTTTTCACTTCTTCATCCTTGACAAAATCAATCATCAGATTGGCTTTGTGCGTATGACCGTTTTCCTTCAACTGCCCGGGTGAATCCAATTCGGCGAATTCCCCAAAAAGCACATCTCCAGCTTCGGCTACTTCCGGGCTTACATGTTTGCCAAACTGCTTCCTGATATCCAGAATATATGAATCTAACGTATCATCGGATACTTTAACGCGGTGATAATCCACCTCAATATTTTCAGTAAGTTCCAGGTCCACTTTAGGAGCCAGGCCTATTTCATAGGCGAAAGTAAATTCGGTCTGGTTATCCCAGTCAATCTTTTCGGCGGCTTCATGATCTGGCAAGGGATTACCCAGAACATTCAGATCATTGTCCTTGATGTATTTGTACACCTCATCCACCAGCATTTTGTTGACCTCATCGGCCAAAACGTTTTTGCCGTACATTTTCCTGATCATCCCCATCGGTACTTTACCGGGACGAAATCCTGGGACCTGGGCTTTCCGCTGAAGGTTTTTCAATTCCTTGTCGACCTTTTCGCGATAATCGTCTTCCTTGAGTTCTACTTTAAGTACAGCTTCCAGCTGTCCTGTACTTTCCTGAACAATATTCATTAAGCGTTCAAAAATTAAGTGAATAATTTGATTAAAAAACCAAACCCCGTCAGACAAAAGCAAAAACGTCAAAAACGGGGTTCTGCTTAATAATCCGGTTTCTGTGCGGATGAAGGGACTCGAACCCCCACGCCTTTCGGCACCAGATCCTAAGTCTGGCGCGGCTACCAATTACGCCACATCCGCCTTTTTTACGGAGTGCAAATATACGACATTTTTTTCATATGATCAGGGCAAAATAACCCCTATCTTTGAAGCCTATAATGGCTGCAAAATGATAACTATCAGCGACCTGACCCTGGCCTTCGGCAAAAACGTCCTGGTGAGTTCACTCAGCCTGAAGATTGCAAAGGGTGAAAAGGTCACCTTCAAGGGACCTTCCGGCTCAGGAAAAACAAGCATCCTGGGTGCCCTGCTTGGATTTACCCACCTGACCCATGGCAGCATCATCATAGACGGCCTGAAGTTGAGCAGTGAAAACATCCGTGCCATTCGCAAAAAAGTGGCCTGGGTTCCGCAGGAACTCGCCTTTGACTTGAAGACTGCCCGCGATCTGGTTCTGTTCCCTTTTGGTTTCAAAGCCAATAAGGAAAAACTTCCCTCAAAGGAAGCCATTGAAAAGGTGCTGGCAGCCATGAATCTGAAGCCAGCGATTCTCGATCAATCACTGAAAAAAATCTCGGGAGGCGAAAAACAACGCCTTTCGCTGGCTGCCGGCCTGCTACAGGAAAAACCCATCCTGATTCTCGATGAGCCTACTTCTGCCCTCGATAAGGAAACCCGCAAAAAAGTCACCGACTTTATCCTTGCCTTGCCCGACACAACAGTGGTAGCAGCCTCGCACGACGATTACTGGATAGAAGTTTCTGAAAAAGTCATTGACCTTGAAAAATAATCCCTGCCATGAATATTTACGAAATTTCCTGGCCCAGCCTGGGACTCGGATATATCCTGCTGATCATTCCTTTTTCACTCCTTTACCTGTTCCGGACTGGCCTGGTGAAGGAAACCCTCGTTGCTGTTGTCAGAATGACCATTCAGTTGTTCCTGGTAGGGCTTTACCTGGAGTTTCTCTTCAGGCTCAACAACCCCTGGGTCAACATTGCCTGGGTGCTGCTTATGATCGTCGTGGCCAGTACCGCTACAACCAGGCGAAGCGAATTGCAAGGCCGCTTATTTTTCCTGCCCGTTGCCCTGGCCATCCTTTTCAGCATGATTATCATTGACGCCTTTTTCCTTGGTCTGGTCATCAGGCCTGAAAATTTCTTTGAAGCCCGCTATTTTATCCCAATCACCGGAATGATCATCGGCAATTGCATGGAACGGAACATCATCGCCCTGAACAGCTTTCGCGCACAGATCTTCAGGGAAATGTCGACTTATCGCTATTTTATCGCCAACGGGGCCACCCGCCATGAAGCACTCCTGCCTTTTATCCGAAATGCCCTCAGGAACGCTTTCAATCCCCTTATAGCCAATATGGCAGTCATTGGCCTGATCGCCCTGCCCGGAACTATGACAGGACAGATACTGGGAGGCAGCAGCCCAAACCAGGCTATCCGCTACCAAATCCTCTTGTTATTGGGAATTTTTATCGCTACAATGATGACCGTGGTGCTCACCATTTTGCTTAGCAGAAGAATGTTGTTTGATGAAATGGACAATCTGAAGGAAGAAAACCTGGTCAGAAAAAGTTGAAAAAAAGCCCTGCCCTATTTCTTTGGTTCCAACGGCAATGAAAAGGTAAACTGCGAGCCTTTGTCTTTTTCGCTCTCCACATGGATGCTCCCGCCCTGCTTCTCAATAAATTCCTTGCAAAGCAGTAAACCCAGGCCACTCCCCTTTTCATCGCGGGTGCCATAAGTCGTGTGGATGGTATTGACACTCCACAACTGGTTCATTTGCTCCGGGGTCATCCCAACACCCTCGTCCCTGACCGTAAGATGGGCCATTTTATTCTTCACCTCGGCAGTGACCTCAATTTTTCCACCGGCATCTGAATATTTAAGCGCATTGGAAAACAGGTTACGAATTACCGTATTGGTCATATTCTGGTCGGCGAAAACCACCAGTTCAGGGTCTACCGAGTCGACCAGGTATATACCCTTTTCGCGGGCGTTACCAGAAAACAGATTCAGATTATCCCTGATCAGGTCATTTACCAAAAGGTATTCGGGCGAATACTTCAATTTCCCTGTCTGGGTGCGCGACCACTGTAACAGGTTCTCAAGCAGGTTATTGATCTTCAAAACCGATTTGTCCAGTTCTCTGGCAAGCTCCTTCAATTCTTCCTGGCCCAGGTTCTGGATGTCCCGTTTCAGGATGCGGGAAAAACTAACAATGCTTGCAAATGGATTCCGTAAATCATGGGAGATGATGGAAAAAAACTTATCCTTTGTGGCATTGGTTTCTATCAGGTGTTTCTCTGATTCCACAAGCCTTTGATTGGTCTGATTCAGCCTCTGGTTCAGTTCATCCACCTTCTGTTTTTGCTCTACCAGGCTCTTGTTCAGCACCACCAGCTTCTGGTTATTCTGTGTGATCTCTTCCTTTTGTTTTTCTAACAAGCGGTTAGCACGTGTGGTATACAAATACCTGTTATACAACAGGAAAAGGGTAACGAGGATTAATACCACCCCAGCAAGCAGGAAATTCTTCAGGATCCTTTGTTTTTGCAGGTTCAGGGTATTGATTTGGTTGGTTTTGCGAAGCAACTCAATCTCGCTTTCCTTTCTTTCGCGATCATAGAGCATCTGCATCTCCCCGATTCGTCTCTGGCTTTCACTGGTAAACAAGCTATCCCGCAGTTTCAGGTAACTTTCCTGGTAATCAAAGGCTTTCCGGTAATCCCCTCTAAGTGCCATGAGGTCAGAAAGGCTGTGGAAATTATCCGACATGATGCGCGAGTGGCCTATCAATTCGGCAATATCAAGGCTCAATTCAAGATAGGAAATGGCAATTCTGGTCTGACCCATTTTTTGGTACACCAAGCCCAGGTAATGATAGGTCTGGGCCATCCCGACCTGGTCATCCACGGCCAGAAACAGGTCCTCTGCCCGCTCCAGGTTGGCCAGGGCAAAATCCAACCGCCCCATTAAATAATACAAATATCCAATATTGCTGGTGGTGTTTGCAATTTCGCGCTTATCCATAAGCTTCTCCCTGATGGCCAGGGCTTCTGAGAAATAATTCAATGCCGATTCAAGGTCCCCGGTTTCCTGTTTTACCACGCCAAGATTATTCAGAGAAAAGGCAATGCCCTTCTCATCATTCATTTCACGTTTGATCGCCAGCGACCTGAGATGGAAATCCTCTGCCAGGTCATAATCCTTCTGGCCCTGGTAAACCAACCCAATGTTGTTTAGTACCGGAGCAAGCACAGTCTTATCGTCCATATCTTCCAGGATACGAAGTGCCTGAAAATAATTCTCAAGGGCTTTTTCCGAATGCCCCTGTTCCCAGAAAACAAGGCCAATATTGGAAAAAGTCCTGGCAATCCCAACGGGGTTCCCTTCATTTTGAAAGATTATATTCGATTCCTGAAGAAAATCCATGGCCATATTAAAGCTTCCCAACTGCCAGTATACGACTCCAACATGTCGCAGAGCTTCTGCAACCTGAACCTGATTGCCTGCTTCTTCGGCAATTTCAATGGCATTTTTCCCATATTCAAGGGCTTGCTGGGGCTCAATGGACTTCAGCTCCCAAGAAAGCTGCAAAAGGGCATTAACCCTGTCCGCTTCTTCCCTGTCGGGATCGCTGGCGATTCGCTTTAGGCTATCCAGTTTCCCGGAGGCAAGCGGCGATGGGTTGTCAATAGCCATCACCCCCCCTGCCCAAATGAGTGTGAAGAAAATGAATAAACGAATCACCCTCATTCTGTCCATCTTTTTACAAAAAACACCATGACTTTTCCTTTCAACAAAAATAAAGGTTTATTGGATAAAAACGGTTCTCTTTGCCCACTAAAGGCAATATTTCTACAAAACAACATTCATCTCAAAACATATATCTTTCGTTTTTCTTTCTCCACAATGAGCGTATTAACCTAATAATCAATTAAATCGCTTACAATTTTTATTTAATCTAAACATTAATTACACAACAAATTATCTTCAATTCGTTTATATTTTTGGAAATATGTATATTTAGGTACAAATTTTCTTATATCCGGTATAAACCCAAAACGTTTCCAAAATGAGAAAATTGTTTCAGTTCCTGATGCCTCCCGAGAACTGGCGCCTGACGGTTCTTATCCTGGGAGGGATCTTTACCGGGGTTTTATTACTGGTGGTTCATATCTCCAAGGCCACGTCCTACCTGTCAGACGAGCCGGAAACCTGCATCAACTGCCACGTGATGTACCCACAATATGCGTCCTGGACCAAAAGCAGCCACGGCAACGCGGCCCTCTGCGTCGACTGTCACGTCCCGCACGACAACTTTATCAGGAAATATTACTTTAAGGGCAGCGATGGATTACGCCACAGCACCTGGTTTACCTTTCGCTGGGAACCCCAGGTGATCCAGATAAAACATGCGGGGATCAATGTGGTGCAGGAAAACTGTATCCGTTGTCACCTCGAAATGGTGGATATGACCCAGCTGGTGGAAGTGACTGGCAAAACCGCTGAAGAAGGCGATGGCAAACTGTGCTGGGATTGTCACCGGGAAATACCCCACGGAACGGTTAAAAGCCTTTCGGCTGCTCCCCACGCCCTCGTTGAACGTCTTCCTACCGTAGTCCCTTCGTGGCTTGAATGGCTATTGGGCAGCAGCGACAGGTCCTCCAACACCATTGATCTGGACAATAAGCAGGGACAATAATCTTATTCATATTCCTCCAATTAAAACAAGCACCAACCAAAAACCAAAATACCATGAGCATCAGAGATTTGACAAAGAGGAAACCATGGCTCAACTGGGTTCTGTTTCTCGCCACTGTAGTGATTGTTTTTATCATCGGGTTATTGGCCGCCAGCATTGTGGAAAGGCGCAGTGAAGCCCAGCTTTACTTCCAGATGGTCAACCCCATCGATGAATGGGAAACCGATAATGCGGTCTGGGGCGAAAATTTTCCACGGCAATACCAATCCTATGTAATGACCGCCGACACGACTTTTTCCAGCAAGAACGGGGGCTCGGCAATGATTGATTACCTTGAGCGTTATCCTGAACTCGTAGTCATGTGGGCCGGTTATGCCTTTTCAAGGGAATATAACCAGGGACGCGGGCATTATTATGCCGTTACCGATATCCGAAATATTCTGCGTACTGGTATACCCCAGCCTGCCACCTGCTGGACATGCAAAAGCCCGGATGTACCCAGGATGATGAATGAAATCGGCGTAGCAGAATTTTATGCCTCGACTTGGGAGGAAATGGGACCACATATTCAAAATCACATTGGGTGCCTCGACTGCCATGACCCGGCTACCATGAATCTGCGCATCTCCAGGCCTGCCCTCATTGAAGCCTTCGAGCGCCAGGGCGTTGACATCAACCAGGCTACCCGCCAGGAAATGCGTTCGCTGGTATGTGCCCAATGCCATGTTGAATATTACTTCAAGAAAGAAGGAAATTACCTGACTTTCCCCTGGGACGAAGGTTTTGCTGCTGAAGAAATGGAGAGCTATCTGGATAATGTTGGGCATGTTGACTGGACCCACGCCCTGAGCAAAACCCCAATGCTGAAAGCCCAGCACCCCGACTATGAATTGTTTATGACCGGCATCCACGCCCAGCGCGGCGTTGCCTGTGCCGACTGTCACATGCCCTATAAGCGCGAGGGCGGCATCAAATTCACCGACCACCACATTCAGAGCCCCCTGAACAACATCTCAGGGTCTTGCGTTGTTTGTCACCGTGAAAGCGAAGCCGAACTTCT
>JAZBOS010000045.1 GCA_036351255.1 Bacteroides sp. | reverse complement strand
GCTTCAGGATAGGTAACGATGATGGTTTTATTGCCCTGCGACACCAGGCGGTTGACCACTTCCGAGCGCAACAGCACATTGGCATTATCGGTTTCGGTAACCTCATAGGGCTTCTTAAACGAAGCCGGGAAAAGGAAAATATTCCGGTTTTCATAACTTAGGTCGCGCTCACCCATCAGGTTTTCCAGGTCGTTGAAGAAATAGGCTGCCGACTCTCTTTCCGAAAGGACGAATAAGAAAGATTTGCGCGATTGCCTAATCACAGTAGCGGCTAGCACGGCAGGAGCCGATCCTGCCATCCCTTGCAGAGCAATTGCACCTCCACCGCTTTCATTTATAAAAGCAGTAAGTTGGGCTATGTTTTCGCTTTTCGCGAAATGTTGAATGAATTGTTCCGGCTTCAAAAACAGGATAGAATTTAAAACTTGCAAAGTTATTCAATCCATTGGCCAATTCAAAAGCCAAAATCATTGGATACTTTCCGCAAAAGAAATGGCATCAGAAAGCCAACCAATACATCCTGCTCCGAGCTCTGTGTTATTTGCACCATGCCCTCTGCACCATGCTCCTGGCCACTATTCTTCTTCAGTTTCCATGGGGCTGTCTTTCAATTCCGGCGAATAGGTCCGCATAAATTCTTCAACCTTTTCAACCATTTGCCTGGGGCCGGTGATGAGTGGTGCTCGCTGATGCAAGGTCTTGGGCTCCATCTCCAGGATGCGAACGAAGCCATTGCTGGCTTTCCCGCCGGCCTGTTCAGCAATGAAAGCAATGGGGTTGCACTCATACAGTAACCGCAATTTCCCATTGGGGTTTTTCCGTGTGCCGGGATACATAAAGATCCCTCCCCGGATCAGGTTGCGATGGAAGTCGGCAACCAGCGACCCAATATATCTTGAGGTATAGGGCCTGCGTGTAGCCGAATCTTCTTCCTGCAAATATTTGATATGTTTTTTGATCCCATCAGGGAAATAGATATAATTGCCTTCATTGATCGAATAGATGTTCCCATTATCCGAGAACTGCATGTCGGGGTGAGAGAGGCAGAAAATTCCAACAGAGGGGTCGAGGGTAAAGCCGTTCACCCCTTTGCCAGTGGTGTAAACCATCATCGTTAACGAGCCGTAAATCACGTAGCCTGCCGCTACCTGGTTCACCCCGGGTTGCAAAAGGTCTTCATGGGTGCCCGGACCTGATTCACTCTTTCTCCGGTAAATGGAAAAAATGGTGCCTATTGAAACATTCGATTCAATGTTACTGCTGCCGTCCAGGGGGTCAATGGCCACGACATATCTCCCAAACTCGGCGATATTGTTTTGAAAGGATATCACCTTTTCATTCTCTTCTGATGCAATAGCACAGCACTCTCCTCCTCCCCGCAAAATGGTGATAAAGGTCTCGTTGGCATAAACATCCAGCTTCTTCTGGGTTTCTCCCTGCACATTGGTCGAACCTATGCTGCCAAGAATATCCACCAGCCCTGCTGCATTGATTTCACGGTTAACAATCTTTGCAGCGGTCCCAATATCGTTCAGCAAACGGGTCAAGGCCCCTTTGGCGTGAGGATATTCTGACTGACGCTCAATAATGAATTCGGTTAGTGTTTTTATCCTGTATCGGTTAACCATGGCAGATTTTATTTGATGTTGCAAGTAAGCAAATTTTTCAATCTTAAACAAGGTAAATTTTTGCCGGAGGGCTAAATAAATCAACTTGTTTATTGGTAAGAAAAAAAGAATGTTTATTTTTTTTTGAAAAAAGTTAAACAAAAATTAAACAATTAATTGATCAATGGTGTTAGTTGTCTGAATTTGCAATTCCGAATAATAAACCTTAAAAACTTGAAAAATGAAAAAGAATCTTTTACTATCCCTGATCTCAGGCTTTTTTCTGCTGATTTCTCCTGGTCTTTTTGCCCAGGAATCCCGCATCCAGATCATCCACAACTCGGCTGACGCTGCTGTTGATATGGTTGATATCTATGTAAACGGCGATTTGTTCCTGGAAGATTTTGCCTTCCGCACGGCGACTCCCTTTGTAGATGTTCCTGCCGGTGTTGATCTTGACATCATTGTTGCTCCTGCCGGTGCAGGAATT